>JAAYCA010000040.1 GCA_012744435.1 Bacteroidales bacterium | reverse complement strand
GATTACTCCAATCTGGAGCTCAATCAGGAAGATACGCTGAATCTGGCCTACAAGGAGCTGGTTGAAACCCAGAAGTACCATGGCTACATGCCCAGCATCGTGGAGTACATCAGCATGGCGGAGGAAGTGGGCGCAGCGGATCCGGAGGATTGGTTTGATACCAATTGTATCGCCCCGGGCTCTTTCGACTATCTTTATGAATGTACCTACACGGAAGCGGCGAATCCTTTCATCATCTTCAAGGGCCGGTTCAAGGGAGATGGCGCTGCGGGTCATGAGACTTACTACAAGGCCGATTTCGTCTTCCACGAGAATGAAGATGCCGAGAAAATCTACTTCCACCTGCTCCGTAATTTCTTTTACGAGCTGAAGATTTCCAGTGTGGCGAACGACGGTGCAGAGACGCTTGAGGCGGCCGTGAACAGTCCTTCCATGAACAACTTCGACGGCTCGAGCGAGGCGCATACCTACACCGTCATCTCCAAGACCGGTGCCCGTATGTACATCAGTTCCACAGACATCCTGGTGACTGACGGCACCCAGGTCAAGGTCTATATCAAGAACCTGGTGGGCGAGAATTACAATACGACCGACAACAGCCAGGTCTCTGTCTCCAAGATCACGAAGTGCATCAATGTCAAGGATATCAACAGGACGGAACAGAACACTTCTTTGATCCGATACATTAATCCCGGAGGCTACACTTCCGACGATGCCGCATATCAGGCGGCGATCGGAGCGGACGACTTCGATCCGGAGGCTGCGGCGTGGATCGGGAAGTTCGCCATCACGAAGACCAACACCAATGCCACGTTCAATGGCAGCTCCGGCTGGGTGGAATATACCATCAATCTTTCCAAGAATCCCAATACGCTTGGCGACAATGAGATGTGGCAGCAGGAGATCACCTTCTCCGACGGGGATGGCGGCTTGACCCGCACCCTGGTGCTGTCCGGCCGCAAGCCGTACGAATTCAGCGTGGACGTGCAGGATTATGTGCCCGGCAATGCCGGAGAGACGATGACGGTGGATATCGTCATCCCTTCCGGTATCTCGCAGGCCCGTTTCCCGCTGAGATTCCTGATCGAATCGGATGACCATACCATCTATCCGGACGCGACCTCTTCGGCATATCCTACCTTGCCTGTTTCTTCGGGTTTAAGCAAGATCCCGGGCAAGAGTGAGCGTTCGTACTGGTTCACGCGCACCATTACGTATGAGGAGTATATGGAGGCCGCTGAAGACATCCAGTCCAACAAGACATTCACGAGTTATTTCAAGACACTGGTGCCTGCCAGTGCCACGTCCGTGTATGTGCTGTGCGACAGTGAGTCGTCCAATTATTTCGCTGGCGTGGAAAACGATTCCTTCGTGAATGAACGTATCGCGGGCTCGATTACCTTCGAGAGGGATCCGCTCAACGTGTCTGTCGGCGGCAAGGCCGTGAACCCGGTCACCGTGAATTCCGGCGCGCCTGTGACTTACAGTACGAATAATGTCGCGGTCGCGACCGTCAATGCGACCACGGGCGAGGTTATCGGCGTGAGCGTGGGTACGGCGATCATCACGGCGACGATCCCGCAGTACAAGGCCTACGACGGTGCAACGGCCCAGTTCGCCGTGACTGTGGCCTACATGCCTGGCTGGACCTTTGATTGGGACGGTTTGATGACGCCTGTGGTCAACAGGGGCCAGACCGTTTCCACCAACACCGCCACGGCGACCGTGGTAAAGGGTAGCACGACCACTCATCCTACGGTCACTTACACTTCCAGTGATACCGCTGTCGCGACCGTGGATGCCAGCACGGGCGTCGTTACAGGTGTCGCTCCGGGCACGGTCACGATTACGGCTCACGCCGAGGTCGAGGCTGATGATGTTTATTCTGCGGTCTCCGAGAATATCTCCTACACCATCCAGGTGGTTGCTCCGGGTGTGAGCCCGCTGACTGGTACCGAGTATATCAGCGTCCCGTTCACCGACGGATCGTTGATGTGGTTCACCAAGACGTACACGGGCTTCGATTCGTGGTATTTCCGATCCGACCAGCTAAGTTATGGTGTCCAGGCGTCTGCGTGGGACTATGTCGGCAATTGCAGCCGCGATTCGGACAGTTGGCTGATTTCCCCGGTGATGGATATGCGCGCCGCGGTGAACCCGGTGCTGGAGTTCAACCATACCGGTAACTATTGGACGGACGGCTACACGGACCCGGACAGCGGCATAACGTACGTGCCTGCACTGACCGAGGCTGCCGGCAATCTCGCGCAGGCGAAGGTCCGTATGATGGAGGATGCCCTGGTGCTGATCAGTTTCGACGGAGGCACAAATTGGAGTGAGGTCGGCCTGACGGCAGCGGAGTATCCCGGCGGTTACAGCTGGACGAGCCAGGATGTGGCGCATAGCCTCAAGTCGTTGCTGCAGGACAAGACGGAGGCGCAACTTCAGAACGTCCGCATCGCCTTCGAGTACAAGGCCTCGCCCGAGACCATGCCAGCAGACACGACACAATACCGCCCTTGGGCCGGTACCTGGCAGATCAAGAACGTCCAGATCGTCGAGAGGACAGAGTAACTGTGCCGGATGGTTTATTTTCGCTGATGATGTCGCGCCGTCGCCGCTCGAAGGCGACTGTCGGACAGAAAAGGCCGTGTTTCCTGTCTGAACCCCCGGCACCGGCCCCCCTTCAGACAGATAAGGCCGTGTTTTCTGTCCGACCCCAGGCGTCAGGGTACCCTACGGACAGAAAAGGCCGTGTTTCCTGTCCGAACCCCGGCGTCAGGGTCCCCTTCGGACAGAAAAAGCCGTGTTTCCTGTCTGAACCCCGGCGTCAGGGTACCCTACGGACAGAAATAGCTGTGTTTCCTGTCTGAACCCCCTGCGCTGGCCCCCCTACGGACAGGAATCGGCCCGATTCCTGTCCGTAGCGGCCTTCTTCAGTGGCCGACGGGTGCTTTATTCCAGTGATGCGCCGTCGCTGAACAGCTCGTTGCAGAAGGCGGCAGGGGAGTAGACGGGAAGGGAGGTGTATCGGCCGAAGGATCGGTCGCCCGTGATGATGGCATCGCAGCCGTTGTTCAGTGCACAGGCGATCTGAGCCGCATCCTCATAGTCCGGGATCTGACAGTTGTTGGCCGCATCGAGGTCAAAACGCTCAATGCTAACTACATCCAGGATGGCGGACAGCGTCCGGATGGCTTCACGGAACTGCTCCACAGAGCCTTTTGCAGACTGCGTCCGGACATAGGATGCGTCGATGATGGATTGTGTGGTCAGGCAGGCTGACAGGCGCCCTTTTTTGATGACTTGGAGGATCGTGACGGCGTCGGCATGGCTGGGCCGGGTATCGCTGAGGATATCCAGCAGGACGTTGGTGTCAAGGAATACTTTCATTGTCCGAGGATGCTTTTCAACCGGGGATCGCGCTCAATCTTCTCCGCCGGGATATCGCCGATCACCCGACCCAGTTCACGGAGTTCGTCGTCAGGCTCGTACTCCGACCGCACCAGACGGGGGATGGCCGGCGCCGTCGCGGATTCAAGGATCCCCGTGATATAATTGTTCAGGGAGCGTTTCTCCCGCTTGGCATTGCGCTTCAGCCGGTCATACAGCGTCCTGCTGATGCGGATACCCGTTTGAATGGTCGTATCCATATCTGTTATCATTTCTGCAAAAATACAACATAATGTTATTATTTACAAGAAATGATAACATTTATGGCAATCCAGGGTGCGGGTCGTCACCGTCGCCGCACGAAGGCGACTGTCGGACAGAAAAGGCCGTGTTTCCTGTCGAACCCCGGCGTCAGGGTCCCCTTCGGACAGAAATAGCTGTGTTTCCTGTCTGAACCCCCGGCACCGGCCCCCCTTCAGACAGAAAAAGGCCTGAATCCTGTCTGAACCCAGGCGTCAGGGTACCCTTCGGACAGAAAAAGGCCTGAATCCTGCCTGAACCCCCTGCACTGAGCCCCCTACGGACAGGAATCGGGCCCATTCCTGTCCGTAGCGGCCTTCTTCGGCGGCCGATTCCGCTTCAAGCGGTCATATGGCGTCGGACTGATGTCAGATTGAATCGGTAAGAATCAGGTGAAGAGCTTTCCGTCGCCGTTGGTGTCCAGGGTGTGGGCGAGTTTCTCGATGTTGAGGCTGCGCGCCGAGGCATCGACGATGTCTTTGTAGATACCGCCCTGGCGGTACACCTCGTCCGGGTCGCCGCTCTGCTCCACGCGGCCTTTCTGCAGGGCGTAGATGTAGTCGCTGTCGATGATCTGGGAGATGGAGTGGGAGATCATGATGACGGTGCGGTCGCGCTTGATGGCGTCGATGCTGGCTTTGATCTGCTCCGTGGCGATGGCGTCGAGCGAGGCCGTGGGTTCGTCGAGGAAAATGACGGGCGGGTTCTTGAGGAACATCCGGGCGATGGCGATGCGCTGCTGCTGGCCGCCGGACAGGTCCGCCGCCTTGTTCTGGAAGCCCTTGGGCAGGGCCATCACCTGATCGTAAATATAAGCCTTGCGGGCCGCCTCCACCACTTCCTCGAAGCTGGCGTCGGGCCGGCCGTAGCGGATGTTCTCCTCGATGGTGCCGTCGAAGATGTGGTTCTTCTGCAGCACCAGGCCGATGTTCTCCCGAAGATACTGGGTGTCCCATTCCCGCAGGTCCACGCCATCCAGCAGGATCCGGCCCACCTGCGGCTCGTAGAATTTGTCGAGCAGGTTCACGATGGTGCTCTTGCCCGCGCCGGACAGGCCCACCAGGGCCGTAATGCGCCCGGGCGCGATGGTCATATCAATATCCCACAGGGCCTGGTTACCGTTGGGATAGGTGAAGTCCACGCCCTGAAGCTCGAACTTGCCGTGGACCTTCTCCGGCTTGTAGGAGCCGCTGGGCTCGACCTCCTCCGTGGAGTCGAGGATGGTGAAGAAGCCCTCGGCGTAGATGAGGGCGTCGTTGACGTCGTCGAAGATGCGCTGCAACTGCGTGATCGGGGCGATGACGTTGCTGAACAGCATCACGTGGTACATGATCTTTCCGATCGTCATCCCGGGATACCCCTTCAGCACCAGGAAGGCCGTCAGGATGATCACGAGGACCGTGCCCACCTGGCGGACGAAACTCTTGAGACCATTGTAATAGAAGGCCACGCGCCGGGTCTTCATCTGGTTCTCCGTCACCTGGTTCTGGATGTCCAGCTGCTTGCCGGCCTCGATCTGCTCCCGGTTGAAGCTCTTGATGACGTTGATCGAGTCGATGATGTTCTTGATGCCCTGGCTTTTGGTCTCCAGGTGGGAGCGCATCTCCCGGCGCCAGCCCTTGAGCCGCCGCGCCTGGCGGTAGGTGATCCAGAAATAGACCGGCACGATGCCGAGGGCCACCAGGCCCACGTACACGTTGGCCGCGAACATCAGGATCAGGGCCAGCAGGGCGCTGGTGAACAGCGGCAGCAGGTCGATGAAGAAGTTCTGCACCGTGCGCGAGATGCTGCTCACGCCCTGATCGATACGCGCCTGGAGCTTACCCGTGGCGTTCTCGTCCGTATTGAAATAGGCCATCCGGAAGGTCAGCACCTTCTCGATGATGCTCTGCGAGAGGTCGCGCGATACGAAGATGCGCATCCGCTCGCCGAAGTAGCTCTGGAAATAGGTGATCAGTGCCGAGAGGAGCTCCTTGCTCAGCAGCACGATGCTGATGATGGTCAGGATCCGGGCCGCCTGCGCCCAGGTGAAATTCGTGCCGATCAAGGCGTTGATCGCATCCACCGTGCGGTCGAGCACGATGGCGTTGACCTGGGCCATCAGGGAGCCGATGAGGGTCAGTACGAGAGTGATGACCACCAGCCAGCGGTAGGGCCGCACGAAGGGCCGGATCTTGCTGAAAAGCTTAAATATTGACATCTTCGAGCTCCTCTTCGGAGCGGAGGTTCGCGCGGATGAAGTTCTGGCGCTCGAGGGTGTTGTCTCCCATGTAGAAGGACATGATGTCCGCGATGGACTCCTCCTCGGCGAGCTTGACGAGGTCGAGCCGCATATCGGGGCCTATGAAGTGCACGAACTCTTCGGACGAGATCTCGCCCAGACCTTTGAAACGCGTGATTTCTACGCCCGTTTTAAGGGCCTTGACGGCCTTTTCCTTCTCGTCCGGGGAGTAGCAGTAGCGGTTCTCCTTCTTGTTGCGTACGCGGAAGAGGGGAGTCTGGAGGATGTGCACGTGCCCACGCCGGATCAGGTCGGGGTAGTACTTCATGAAGAAGGTCAGCACGAGCATGCGGATGTGCATGCCGTCGTCGTCGGCGTCGGTCGCGACGATGATGTTGTTGTAGCGGAGGTTCTCCAGGTCGTCCTCGACGCCGAGCGCCGAGATGAGCAGGTTGAGCTCTTCGTTCTCCGCCACCTTCTTGCGTCCCTCCTTGTAGCAGTTGATCGGCTTGCCGCGCAACGAGAAGACAGCCTGGAAGTTGGCGTTGCGGGCCTTGGTGATCGTGCCGCTGGCGGAGTCGCCCTCGGTGATGAAGATGGAGGAGTTCTCGATGTTCTCCTGGGTCTTCTCCGTAACCTTGTCGTTGTAGTGGAAGCGGCAGTCGCGCAGCTTGCGGTTATAGACGTTGGTGCGTTTGTTGCGCTCGCGGGTCTTTTTCTGGATGCCGGAGATCTCCTCGCGCTCCTGCTGGGAGGACTTGATCTTGTCCTCGATCACCGGGACGATCTCCTTGTGGATGTGGAGGTAGTTGTCCAGGTTCTTCGCGACGAATTCGTTGACGTAGGAGCGGATGGTGGGTCCGATGTCGGTCTTGAGCGCGCCCGATTCTTCGTGGATCTGCTTCTCCCACATGTAGTTGGACCCGAGCTTGGTCTTGGTCTGGCCTTCGAAGTTCGGCTCCTGGATCTGGATGCTGATGGCGCCCACGACGCCCTGGCGGCAGTCGGAGGGGTCGTAGTTCTTCTTGAAGAACTCCTTGAGCGTCTTGGCGATGGCCTCGCGGTAGGCGGCCAGGTGCGTGCCGCCGTCGCGGGTGTTCTGGCCGTTGACGAAGGAGGAGATGTTCTCGCCGTAGGCGTTGCAGTGGCTCAGGACGATCTCGATGTCCTCGCCTTCGAGGTGGATGGGCGGGTAGAGCGGCTCGTCGCTGAGGAGGTTCTCGTTGACGAGGTCCAGCAGGCCGTTTTCGGATTTGTACGACGTGCCGTTGAGCGTGAGGGTCAGTCCTTTCTTGAGGTAGGAGTAGTTCTTGACCATCGTCTCGACGTAGTCCATGTTGTAGGCGTATTCGCCGAACATCATGCTGTCCGGGGTGAAGGTCACGAGCGTGCCGTCCTTCTCTCCGGATGCGGCCTGCTTGCCGCTGTCCTTGAGCTCGCCCCGCTCGAATCGCGCCCAGGAGCATTCCCCCTCGCGGTAGGAGCAGACGTAGAACGCCTCCGAGAGGGCGTTGACGGCCTTGGTGCCCACGCCGTTGAGTCCGACGGACTTCTTGAAGACCTTGTCGTCGAACTTGCCGCCGGTGTTGAGGATGCTCACGGCCTTGACCACGGAATCCAGGGGGATCCCGCGGCCGAAGTCACGCACGGTGACGTCGTTCATCTGGATGTCGATGCGGACCTCCTTGCCGAAGCCCATGGCGAACTCGTCGATGGAGTTGTCGATGATCTCCTTCAGCAGGACATAGATGCCGTCTCCGGGGTTGTTGCCGTTGCCGAGGCGTCCGATATACATGCCCGGACGCATCCGGACATGCTGGACGCCTTCCAGCGTGCGTATGTTTTCGTCTGTGTAGTTGCTACTTGGCATTCTTCGTTACGGTCCCCTTGAGGTGCAGGATGATGGGCTTCTTCTGGGCGGAAGTATAGACGGTGAGGGTCTTGTCGAAGGTACCCGGGCCTTCGTCGTTGGAGTACGTCGCGGTGATCACGCCGGTCTTGCCGGGGGCGATCGCCTCGCGCGGCCACACGACGTCGGTGCATCCGCAGGAAGGGACCACGGCAAACACGGACAGGGCCTCGTCGCCGTCGTTGGTCACGGTAAAGGTGCAGGTCTGCTTGCCGGCCTTGGTACTGAACTCGCCAAAGTCGTGCACGGTTTTGTCAAACTGGATGGGTGCTGCGAGTAAAGCAGCAAGCATGATTGTCAAAAGTGTCTTCATATCTGCAAATTTACGAAAAAATGATTACTTTTGTCCCGGTATTTGCAAATACCGGACCGAACATACACTAATTTTTTCTGATAATGGCTTACAAGATTAATCCCGACACCTGCGTGGCTTGTGGAACTTGCCAGGGTGAATGCCCTACCGGAGCGATCCAGGAGGGTGATGTTTACACGATCGACCCGAACGTCTGCATCGATTGCGGCACCTGCGCCGACGCGTGCCCGATGGGTGCCATCGCCCCGGGCGAGTAGCACAAACGCACTTTGTCTTACAGGGACCCGACATCGGGTCCCTTTTTTATGTCCTTTACCGTCGGATGCTCCCTCGCGGGCGGCCGGAAATTATTTTTCGGACAGGTTTGCCGAAAAACCAATTTCCGCTCCGCCCTCCGCAACGCCAACGCACGGCATCCGCCGTGCAGCAACTTCCTTCGGACGGGCATTTAGCGAATGCGGGTTCTTTTGTCCTGGCAGCAGGTTCCCCCTGACGGACATTTAGCGAATGCGGGTTTTTTTGTCCGTCAGGGGGAAGCCTGCTGCCGGACATTAATCATTTAAGGATGCGCCCGGCGCAGAGGGTGTACCTGATGCAGGCGCTGTCGGCGGAATAGACCCAGTCGGAGACGAGGTTGCGGCCGGGCTGGAGCTTGGGGTGGGATAGGTCGAGCAGCACGGCGTCGGCCTGGGCGCCCACGGCGATACGGCCGGCGTCGATGCCGAAGAAGCCGGCACCGTTGCGCGTGGCCCAGCGGAACACTTCTTCGGCGGACAGCAGGGAAGTGTCGCCGGGGAGTTTGGCCAGCAGGGCGGCGAATTTCATTTCCTCGCGCAGATCGAGGCTGTTGTTGGACGAGGCCCCGTCCGTGCCGAGGGTGATGCGGCAGCCGGATTCGAGCGCGAGCTCGTAGGGGAAACGGCCGCTGCCCAGCTTCATGTTGGAGCAGGGGCAGTGGGCCACGGTGACGCCCCGCCGGGCGAGGATCTTCCATTCTTCGGCGTCCACGTGGACGCAGTGGGCGGCGATCACGTCCCGGTCCAGGAAGCCCAGCTTCTCGAGGTAGCGTACCGGCGTGGTGCCGTGGTCCCGGATGCAGTCCTCCACCTCCTTGCGGGTCTCCGCCAGATGGATGTGGAGCAGCATCCCGTGGTGCCGCGCGAAGTCGGCGCAGCGCCGCAGCCGGGCGGGTCCCACCGTGTACACGGAATGGGGACACATCACGAGCTGGATGCGGCCACCCGTGGGGTCCTGCCAGTTCTTGATGTAGTCCTTGAGGGCCTCCGCCTGCGATTTGGGGTGTCCGTCCAGGACGGTGATGCCGATGGCGGCGCGCATGCCGGAGGCTTCCACGGCGGCGACGGCTTCTTCCGGGTCGAAGTACATGTCGGAGAAGAAAGTCGTGCCGCTGGCAGTCATCTCCTTGATAGCCAACTCGTTGCCCTGCCGGATGTCCTCGGGCTGCAGCCTGGCCTCCGCCGGCCAGACGTGCTCTTCGAGCCATTCCTGCAGGGGGAGGTCGTCGGCCTGGCCGCGCAGCAGGGTCATGGCCGCGTGGGTGTGCGTGTTGAAGAAGGAGGGGAGGATGGCCGTCCCTTCGGCCTCGACGATGCAGTCCGCCGGGGTGTCGGCGGGCGCGTCGAGGTCCTCGAAGCGGCCGTGCCGGATGAGGATGCAGGTCGGGCGCCCTTCGTGCTGCACATGGCGCAGCAGGGTGGTCTCGGGGACGTGGAATTCGTTGTCCAGGCTGCGGTAGCCCGCCAGGATCTCCTCGGCGTGCGCGAGGAAAGTCCGGCCGCGGGCGGTGAGCCGGACGCTGCCGCGGCCCCGCTCGAAGAGCTGGCCGCCGGCGTATTTCTCCAGCTCTGCGATGTGCTGGCTGACGGCAGGTTGCGAAACGCCCAGGGCCCTGGCTGCGGCAGTGAAGCTGCCGAGCTGGGCGACCTGGGCGAAAACGCGGAGTCTGAAATCTTCGATCATAAGCAGTCCTTGTCCTGCTACCTGCCTCGATGCCCGGATAATCAGTAGATCAGTGCCTTAAGCGCTTCAGCGGTCGTGGCGTTGACGACTTTGCATTCGTCGTCCAGATACATCGTCGCACCTTCGGTCGTGTTGTATTCCGGCCACTGCGGCAGGGAAGCGACGTTCGGATTGCCGGTGCGCATGAAACTCAGCAGGGAGGCGGACATCTTGTCGGCGAGGGCGCGCGGACGGGCGCCGCCGCCGGTGTGGGTCACCATCTTGTCCGTATTACGGAACCAGAAGCAGATGTCCAGGCAGTGGAAGGCGCCCTTCTTGCCATCGAAAAGCGGCGGGTTGAAGCCGAAGCAGGCGAGATAGACGGGGGCGTCCTGGACGGTCTTCGCATCGACCGCCGGACGCATCCTTTCGCTGCCGGAGAGCTCTCCGTTGGTGGCGCAGAAGATCATGGGAATGCTGTTGGAAGGGGCGCCCTTGTCCGAATAGAAGGTCCCTGCGGGGATGTTGGCGCCATCCGCAACCGGACCGAATGCACCGCGCATCATACCGTTGCTGCGGGTCTTCGTGAATTCCTGCGCGCAGGCGTTCGCGAAGTCGATGTATTCCTCCCAGGGCATCGCCTGGAGCTTGGCCATGCCGCCGCCCTTCTTGGCGATGTACTTGCCCAGGTCGGCGGAGAAGCTCTGGTCGATGGCGGAGGTGACATTGCCGCTCAGGGCGACTGCCTTGCCGAACAGGCCTGCCGTCTTCGGCATCGCCACGAGGGTGCAGACCTTGGCGCCGCCGCCGGACTGGCCGATGATCGTCACGTTGGACGGATCGCCGCCGAAAGCCGCGATATTCTTGTTGACCCACTTCAGGGCGGCCACGATGTCCAGGATGCCGGCATTGCCGGATTCGGCGAAGGAAGGATCGACGGCCGAGAAGTCCGAGAAGCCGATGGGGCCGAGGCGGTGGTTCAGAGACACGAAGACGATGTCTCCTTCGCGGCTGATGTTCTCGCCGTCATAACCGTCCTGCTCGATGCCGTTCCCAGAGGTGAAGCCGCCGCCGTGGAGCCAGACGAGGACCGGACGCTTCGCATTGTCCAGGGCAGGGGTCCAGATATTCAGCATCAGGCAGTCCTCGCTGACGTCATCGTAGTTCCAGTGGTCGGCGAAGGTCCCGAAATTGTTGCGGTACTTGCCGGCTGTTTTCTGCGGGGCCGTGTCGCCGAAATAGACCGCCGGACGGATGTCGTCCCAGGGCTCGGGCGGCTGGGGGGCGCGGAAACGGTTTGCACCACCGGTCGGGGCACCGTAGGGAATGCCGAGGAAGGTATAGACATCGCGCAGGATGTAGCCCTGCACCTTGCCGTACTGGGTCTGGGCTACCGCAATGCCTTCGCCGATGTAGAGCTGCTGGGCGTCCGGATCGACGGCTCCGGACTTGGCCTGGTCAGTCGGGCCGCAGGCTGTCAGCCCGGCGACCGCGATGGAGATGAGCATCATCCATCTGAATAAGATCTTGTTCATAAGCGGGAATGGTTGGACTGACACAAATATAATAAATAATAATGCGAAAAACCAGCACTCCCGCAGGAACGTCTATTCTTTCACGGCACGGAAGGCAGGGAGGTCCGCGATGGAGAAGTTCTCGATGTAGGCGGCCTTTCCGATAACATTTTCTTCTGCCATCCGGACATAGACGCGGGCGCTGTCCGCGAACAGTTCCGGCGCGAGGGCGGCGTCGTGCAGCAGGAGCAGCGCCATGAGGATCTCGCCGGTCATGTCGTAGAGCCTGCGGGCGAGGAAGTCCTGGGCTTCCTGGCTCTCCAGGGCTTTCACGGTGTCGAGGCTCCGCCCGTAGCGGTCCGCCAGGGCGCTGATCCTGTCCCTGAGGGCGGCGTATTCTCCCGTGAAGGGCTCCTCCAGCATCTCCCGGATGATGCCCAGGTAGGTCCCGTTCATGATGTAGCGGCCGGCGGCGATCACCTGCAGCTGCGTCGTGCCTTCGTAGATGGAGAAGATGCGGGCGTCGCGCATGAGGCGCTGGCACTTGTATTCCATGATGAAGCCGGATCCGCCGTGGACGGAGACCGCATCGTAGGCGTTCTGGCTGGCGTATTCCGAGGCCATTCCCTTGCAGATCGGCGTGAGCGCGTCCGCGAGGCGGTTGTATTTCTTGCATTCCTGCCGCTGTTCCGGCGTGAGTTTGGTGCCGCAGCGCTCGATGTCCTCGAGGCCTTTGTACACATCCACGTAGGAGGAGGTCTTGTAGAGCAGCGAGCGGCTGGCGTCGAGCTTGGCCTTCATCCGGCTCAGCATGTCGTACACGCCGGGGAAGTGCTCGATGGTCTGGCCGAACTGGGCGCGTGCGGAGGCGTATTTCCGGGCTTCGTTCCAGGCTTCCTGGCTGAGGCCGACGCTCTGGGCCGCGATGCCCAGGCGCGCGCCGTTCATCAGCGCCATGACATACTTGATGAGGCCGAGGCGGGTGCTGCCGACGAGCTCCGCTTTCGCATCCTTGTAGGTCAGCTCGCAGGTCGGCGAACCGTGGATGCCGAGCTTGTGCTCGATGTGGCGGACATTGACGCCGCCCTGCCGCTTGTCGTAGACGAACATGGACAGGCCCCGGCCGTCGCGGGTCCCTTCTTCGCTGCGCGCCAGGACCAGGTGGACGTCCGAGTCGCCGTTGGTGATGAAGCGCTTGACGCCGTTGAGCCGCCAGCAGTTCTCCTTCTCGTCCCAGCTGGCCTTGAGCATCACGCGCTGCAGGTCCGAACCCGCGTCGGGCTCGGTCAGGTCCATGGACATGGTCTCGCCGGCGCAGATGCGCGGGATGAAACGCTCCCGCTGGTCGTCGTCACCGAACTCGTACAGGGTGTCGGCGCAGCTCTGCAGGCTCCAGATGTTCTGGAAGCTCGCATCCGCCGCGGAAACGATCTCGCTCGCCATGAAGAAGACCACACCCGGGCAGTTGAGGCCGCCGTAGCGGCGCGGCATCGTCAGGCCCCAGAGGCCGGCCTTGCGGGTCACGTCCAGGTTCTCGACCGTCTTGGAGGCATACTTCATGCGGCCGTTCTCCAGATGCGGACCTTCGAGGTCCACGCTCTCCGAGTTGGGCTCGATGACGTTCGCCGCCACGTCGCCGACAATCTCCAGCAGGCGCCGGTAGTTGTCGATGCAGTCTTCGTGGTCCACGGGCGCGTAGTCAAACGCTTCGCTCTCGCTGAAACCCTTCTCCCGCAGTTCGGTGATGCGCCGCATCAGCGGGTCCTGCAGGTAGAATGCGATTTCGGGATGGTCCGTATAGTAGTTTGCCATGGTTATTTGCTGTTCTTCTTGTAATACTTGATGAGCTTCGGGACGACTTCTTCGACGGTCCCGGTGATGACGTAGTCGGCGATCTGGTTGATCGGGGCGTCCGGGTCGCTGTTGATGCTGATGATGATCTTGCTGTCCTGCATGCCGGCGATGTGCTGGATCTGCCCGCTGATGCCGCAGGCGATATAGACCTTGGGATGGACGGTGACGCCGGTCTGGCCGATCTGGCGGTCAGGCTCGCACCAGCCCGCATCGACGGCGGCGCGGCTGGCGCCGACTTCGCCGTGGAGGAGTCCCGCGAGCTCGAAGAGGCTGTCGAAGCCTTCTTTGCTGCCGCAGCCGAAACCGCCGGCAACCACGATCGATGCGCCCTTCAGGTTGTGCCTGGCGGCTTCGACGTGGTGGTCGAGGACCTTGACGGCGCAGGCCTCGGGGCTGACGTATTTCCCGGTTTCGGGATAGACGACTTCGCCGCGGGCGCTGCCCGCATAGACGGCTTTCTGCATGACGCCGGAGCGGACCGTGGCCATCTGGGGACGGTGATCGGGGTTGACGATGGTCGCCACGATGTTGCCGCCGAAGGCGGGACGGATCTGGTAGAGAAGGTTCTTGTATTCCTTGCCGGTCCTGGCTTCCGTGTAGGAGCCGATCTCCAGCTGCGTGCAGTCGGCGGTCAGGCCGCTGGTCAGCGAGGAGGAGACGCGCGGGCCCAGGTCACGGCCGATGACCGTGGCGCCCATGAGGCAGATCTGGGGCTTTTCCTCCCGGAAAAGGCCGACGAGGATGTCGGTGTGGGGGGCGGAGGTGTAGGGGAAGAGGACGGGGTCGTCGAAGACGAAGAGCTTGTCCACGCCGTAGGGGAGGATCTGCTGCTCCACCTTTCCCTTCAAGCCGGATCCCGCGGCGATGGCATGGAGTTCGACGCCGAGTTCGTCCGCCAGTTTGCGGCCCTTGGTAAGCAGTTCCTGGGAGACTTCGGCGACGAGCGCGCCTTCCGTCTCGCAATATACAAATACGTTGTCCATAGCCATCAACCGATGATTTTATCTGCGAGCAATTCTTTGACCAGACTCTCCACGTCGGCGTCGGAGGCCGTGAGGGTCTTGCTTTCCTTCGCCTGGAAGGCGATGTTCTCGATGGATTTGACTTTCGTCGGCGAGCCGCTGAGGCCGCACTGGGCGCTGTCTCCACCGATGTCGGCGACGCTCCATTGCGCCGGCACAGGGGATTTCTTGTACTTCATGACGAGCTTCGCGTGCTGCGGACGGCAGGGCGCGGCGCTCCCGTTCACGGTCACGAGCAGCGGCAGCGGCGCCTCGACCAGCTCCACGCCGCCGTCGATGTGGCGGCGGACCGTGGCCTTGCCGTCCGAGATGCCCAGGATCTCCTCTGCGTAGGTCACCTGGTTGTAACCCAGCTTCTGGGCCACCTGGGGCCCGACCTGGGCGGTGTCTCCGTCGATGGCCTGGCGTCCGCCGATGACGAGATCGACGCCCCCGATCTTCTGGATGGCGGTGGCCAGGGCATAGGAGGTCGCCAGCGTGTCGGAGCCGGCGAAGAGCCTGTCCGTCAGGAGCCAGCCCGTGTCCGCACCGCGGAAGAGTCCCTGCTGGACGATCTCGGCCGCGCGCGGCGGACCCATCGTGAGGACGCCGACCGTCGAGCCGGGGTTCGCTTCTTTCAGGCGAAGGGCCTGTTCCAGGGCGTTCAGGTCGTCGGGATTGAAAATGGCGGGGAGCGCGGCGCGGTTGACGGTCCCTTCCGGGGTCATCGCGTCCTTTCCCACATTCCGGGTGTCGGGCACCTGCTTGGCAAGGACGACTATTTTCAGATTCATGGTTTCAGTATACTTGTGATTTGTTCCGCCTGCAAAGTTAGCAAAAATCGCGGAAGCCTATTGGTACATGAAGCGCTTGATGCTGCCTTTCGGGGTCTTGGCGAAGGGCTCGAAGCGGAGTTCATAGTGGCTGATGGCGGAATAGGCGGGGATTTTTTCGTTCAGGGCCGTGATGTTGGCGTCCATGATACTGCGCAGTCCGTCGCCGTCGATGTTGTGCTCCGTAAGCAGGGTTTCGTTCGGCACGACGAGGGCCGTGAGCGTGCCGTCGCGCTCGACGATGAGCGACTCCTGCACGTAGGGGAACTGGTTGAGCGCCACCTCGATCTCTTCGGGGAAGATGTTCTGTCCGTTGGAGGTGAGGATCATGCTCTTGCAGCGGCCCACCAGGAATACGCGGCCGATTTCGTCGATCGTGCCCAGGTCGCCGGTGCGGAACCAGCCGTCTTCGGAGAGGACGGCGCGGGTGGCGTCGGGGTTCTTGTAGTATCCGGAGAAGACCACGTGGCCGCGCACCAGCACTTCGCCGGCGATGTGCCGCGGGTCAGGCGATTCGATCTTGAGTTCGATGCCCTCGGGTACCGGCTCGCCGCATTCTTTCATCACGTAGGTCTCCTTGTGCCCGAGGGTGATGGTCGGCGCGCATTCGGTCATGCCGTATCCGGTCACGAAAGGGACCTTGAGCTGCTCGAGGAAGAGTCTCTCCAGCTGCTCCGGCATGGCTGCGCCGCCCGTGATGAGCAGACCGAGATTGCCTCCGAAAGCGTTCATGAAGATGGTGTGGAGCGCTTCGCAGAAATCCGGGTTGTTCTCGTGGTCGGCCAGCTTCGCCGCTCCGCTCTTGCTGTTGATGAATTCACCGATGGTGTTGTCGATCATCTTGTTGATGATGAGCGGGACGGCGAAGAAGACGAAGGGTTTGTATTTTCTCAGGGCCGGCTTGAGGTTGGCGGGCACCGGCGGGACATACAGGATACAGAGTGTCATGCCGTAGCACAGCGGTGCCATCAGGTCGTACACCAGGCCGAAGATATGGGCGTAGGGAAGTACGCTCACGTAGTTGTCTTCGCGCTTGTAGGGGAAATGGTTCGGGATCAGCTGTATGTTGGAAGAAAAGTTGCGGATGGAGAGCATCACGCCCTTGGGATTGCCTGTCGAGCCGGAGCTGTACATCAGGGCGCAGAGCTCGTCCAGCGGACGGTCGGGGTAGCTGACATCCCCGGGGCGAAGGCCGTTCGGGTGGGCGGCGGCAAAGAGCGCTTCCCGCTGTTCATAGCAATCTGCAAATGTGCCGCGGGAGGCGAGCAGTTCGCCGGTCTTGGTCTCGATGACGCCCATCAGGCCGGGCATCTTTTCGAAATCCATTTTCTCGAAGAGCGCCTTTTCCGTGTAGAGGATGCGGCTGTCGGAATGACTGACAAGGGTCATCGTGTCGGAGGGGGTGAAGCCATTGAAGAGCTGGACCGCGACGAAACCGCCCGTCTGGGCTGCGAAGAAGGCCTTGGCCCAGCCGGCGCTGGAACGGGCGTTGACGCTGATCTTGTCGCCGGGCTGCAGGCCCGCGGCCCGCCACCAGAGCACGGTGGTCTCAAGTTCTTCCGCAAGCTGCCCGTAGGTGATGCTGCTGGCGTTGTACTCGTCGATGGCGGCTTTGTCCCAGCATTCCTTGACGGAACGCTCGAAATAGCGCAGGAAGCTGTCTTTTTTGGTCAGGTTTTCCATAAAATACACATTTGAATTTGCCTGCAAAGGTATAGCGTGCGGGCCGTGCCGGCAAGGAAATGGGGTGGAAGGTGAATAAATGTGACGAAACGCCGATTTGGCGGACAAATCGGCGTTTCTGTGGGATAAAAATCCCGTCAGGCTGAATTTCACCCCAGCCCTATTCGGGACGCATGATGAGTTCGACGAAATTGCCGTCCAGGAATTCCTGCGCGGCGGCCTGGACCTTTTCGGGGGTCAGGGCATTCACGGCCGCTTCATATTCCTTGTCGTAGTCGAACCCGTACTGGGCGTTGAGCAGCAGCATGGAGCTCCAGTAGGCGTTCTGCAGGCGGCTCTCCGGAATGTTCTTCTGGAGGTTCTTGAGCGTCTTGTCGAACTGGTCGGCGGAAGGGCCGTTCTGCGCGATGCCGCGGAAGCCGTTCCGGGCGAGTTCGCGCAGCTTGTCGGCGGACTCGTTGTTGGTCTGGAAGACCACCTGCATCACGTGGCGCTCGTCGGGTTTCCTGCTGACTTCGGGCGAAGTGCTGGCGCCGTAGGTGCCGCCTTCGTCCTCGCGCAGGGTCTCGGTATAGACCATGTCGAGGATGTAGGAAAGGGCGTCGCAGGCCACTTCGTCGGCGATGGTGTAGGGCTTGAGGACGTTGTATACCTGCAGGACCGTGACCATCGGGGTGGACATCTGGGCCTTGAAGTCGTACACGCGGTTGGCGGTGGTGATGCCGTCGCCGCGGTATTCGGACTTGCTTGCCTTCTTGCTCATCGGGATCGAGCCGGCGTACTTGCGGATCAGCGGCATGATCTCGTCCGCATCGAAGTCGCCCACGACCACCAGCCGGGCGCCGGCAGCATCGCCGAAGAGACGTTTGTACACGTTCTCCATCGTGCCCAGGGAGGCTTTCTGAAGGACTTCGTCATCGATCATGAAGCGGCGCGGGCTGTCATAGACATGGTCGTAAAGGGCCTTGTTGAGCTTGTAGTTGGCCTGGGTCATGAGATTCGGCAGGACGGCCTGGATCTGGCTGAGACCCTGATTGTACTCGGCTTCGTCGAAGCGCGGCTGCGCGAAGTACAGGTAGGCGAGCTGCAGGGCGCTCTCGAGGTCCTTGACCGTGGTGGCTCCGCTCACGCCGTGGTTGTACTCGTTCAAGTACGGGGTCACGCTGAGCTGCTTGCCGGAGAGCATCTTGTTCACCATCGTCTTGGGGAATTCCGCGATGCCGCTGTTCTGCAGATACAGGGACCAGATGTTGCTGTCGAAGGAGCGGAGCTCTTCGTCGGAGAGCAGGCTGCGGCCGCCATCCTTCCGGAAGTTGAAGCTGATGCGGTCTTTCTCGTGGTCCGTGGGGAGGAGCCATACGCGAAGGCCGTTGCGGAGGGTGAAGGTCCTGGAGCCGTAGATGCCGTCCTTGACCTTGGCGTTCTTGCTGCCTTTGAGCTGGGCCGGATCGAGGAAGGCCTCGGGGATTTCCTCGCCGGCGGCCTGTTCGATCTGCGCGTTTTCCACCGCGTCGATGACGGCCTGGACCTGCTCCGCGGTCGGGTGGACGAGGCCTTCCTTCTCGGGAGCCTGGTAGATGACCACGAGGTTCTCGCGGGTGATCAGCTGCTGGGCCATCTGGTTGATGGCTTCGGCCGGGAGCTGCTGGAGCAGCATCTGCACGACCTGATATTCCATGGCCGGATCCATGAAGGCCTGATTGTCGAAGAAGTGGTTGATCATCGGCATCACGAACTCGGAGTTCGTGCGCGTGGAAGCCTTGTTGGCGGCGTTCTCGTATTGCGAGAGCAGCTCGGTCTTGGCACGTTCCACCTCGGCGTCGGTCAGGCCGAAGCGGCGGAGTTTCTCGGCTTCGAGCATGCCTGCGGCGAAAGCGCCGAGCGCCTCGCCGTCCTTGCAGGCCACCTGGGCGATTACCACGTCGGCCGTCTCGCAGAGGTTGCCGACGCCGAAGCCGCCCTGGAGGAAGGGAGCGTCAGGCTGCGCGGCGATGTCTTCGAAGCGCTCGTTCATCGCGATGTTCACGATGTCCAGCACCAGGTCGGTCATCAGGCCGACGGGGGTGCTGTTGAGCTCTTCCGGACGGGCTTCGCTGCGCCAGTAGGCGGTCACGGAGGTGTTGCGGTTCTCCGGATCCGTGAGGATGGCGATGGCCGGCTGCTCGTTGTCCGGGATGGCGATGACGTCCTTCTGTTTGGGATTCACCGGAGCGGGGATGTCGGCGAAGGTGCGCTTGATGCACGCTTCCACGTAGTCCACGTCGATGTCGCCCACGACGATGAGCGCCTGCATGTCCGGACGGTACCAGGTCCGGTAGAAGTTCGTCAGGCTCTCGGGCTTGAAGGTCTTGAGGTTCTCTTCGGAGCCGATGATGGTGGTGGTGGCGTACTTGGTGTTGTTATAAAGGTAGGGACCGGAGGCTTCGCGCATGCGCCACTGGGCGTCGTTGCGTGAGCGTTTCTCCTCCAGGATCACGCCGCGCTCCTTGTCGATCTCCGCGGGGTCGCAGGTCACGAAGTGGGAGTAGTCGTGCATGATCAGGATGCAGGTGTCCACGACGGTGGGGCGCACCAGGGGGATGTTGTTGAGCAGGTAGATGGTCTGCTCGACGCCCGTGGAGGCGTTGACGTTGCCGCCGAAGGAGGCGCCGATGCTCTCCAGCCAGTCGAGGATCCCCTTGCCGGGGAAATTCTTGGTGCCGTTGAAGCACATGTGTTCCAGGAAGTGCGCCAGACCGTCCTGGTCGGGCAGTTCCTGCAAAGCGCCGACATCCGTGGCAAGGTAGAACTCCGCGCGCTGGGCCGGTTTCTCGTTGTGGCGGATGTAATAGGTTAAGCCGTTGTCCAGTTTGCCCACGCGGGCGGCCGGATCGTTGGGAAGCTGCTGCAGCTGCTGCGCATTTCCCAAAGCAGCAGCGCTGAAGAGCGCTGCTGCAAGGAAGAAGACTTTTTTCATCGTTTGCATTTGATTACTCTTTCGGAAGCAAAGATAATCAAATTTACCGAAAAACAATAATTCTTTATTGAATTATGCAAATAATTTATTCTTTGCCTGCCAGACGCTTGTAGGTGCCCAGACGGACCTTGGCAAACTCCTCGGTCTTGGCGAGCAGCTCGCCCGCACTCTCCGGGAAGAGCTTGTACAGGGAAGCGAAGCGGACCTCTCCCTTGAGGAAGTCCTGGAACTTGCTCCAGTCGGGCTCCTTGCTGTCGAGCGTGAACGGGTTCTTGCCCTGATCCTCGAGGACCGGGTTGTAGCGGTACAGGTGCCAGTAGCCGCACTCGACGGCCAGCTTTTCCTCCTTCTGGCTCAGACCCATGCCCGCCTTGAGGCCGTGGTTGATACACGGGGCGTAGGCGATGATGAGCGACGGGCCGTCGTAGGCTTCGGCTTCCTTGATGGCGTTCATGTACTGGACCGGGCTGGCGCCCATGGCGACCTGGGCCACGTAGACGTAGCCGTAGCTGATGGCCATCATGCCGAGATCCTTCTTGCGGATCTTCTTGCCGGAGGCGGCGAACTTGGCGATCGCACCGACCGGGGTGGCCTTGGAGGACTGTCCGCCGGTGTTGGAGTACACCTCCGTGTCGAGGACGAGGATGTTGACGTTCTCGCCGCTGGCGAGGACATGGTCGAGTCCGCCGTAGCCGATATCGTAGGAGGCGCCGTCGCCACCGAAGATCCACTGGCTGCGGGCCGGGATGTAGGACTTGAGCTGCAGGAGCGACTTGCATGCCTCGCAGCTGCACTTCTCCATCATCGGGACGAGCTTGTCGGCGACTTCGCGGGTGACGGCGTAATCCTTGCGGTTGTCGAGCCACTTCCGGTACAGGGCTTTCATCTCGTCGGAGCACTTCTCGCACCCCAGACCTTTCTCCATCAGGGCTGCCACCGTGTCGCGCATGCGCTCGGAGCCGAGACGCATGCCGAGACCGAACTCGCAGAAGTCCTCGAACAGGGAGTTCTGCCAGGCCGGGCCGTGGCCGTGGGCGTTCGTGCAATACGGGGAGGCGGGGAAGGAGGCGCCGTAGATGGAAGAGCAGCCCGTGGCGTTCGCGATCATCATGTGGTCGCCGAACAGCTGGGTGATGTTCTTGATGTACGGGGTCTCGCCGCAACCGGCGCAGGCTCCGGAGAATTCGAACAGCGGCTGCGAGAACTGGGCGGCCTTCATGTTCGACTTCGGATCGAGCGGGGTCTTGTAGCCCACCTTGGCGTTGAGGTAGTCGAAGGCGGCCTGGTCGGCCTCGTGGTCAATGTACGGCGCCATCGTGAGGGCCTTGTCCTTGGCGAGACAGACGTCCACGCAGTTGCCGCAACCGGTACAGTCGGCGACGGACACGGACAGGGCGAACTTGTATTCCTTGAGGTTGGCCTTACCGTCGGCGAACTTGACGCCCTGGGCGGCGGCAGCGGCGGCCTCTTCGTCCGTAAGCAGGAACGGCCGGATGGCGGCGTGCGGGCAGACGAAGGCGCAGGTGTTGCACTGGATACACTTCTCAGCGTCCCAGACGGGCACGGTTACGGCCACGCCGCGCTTCTCGTAGGCGGCGGTGCCGGCCGGCATGGTGCCGTCCTGGTAGGGGAGGAAAGCGCTCACGGGGAGGGTGTCGCCGGCCTGTGCGTTGACCACGTCGGCGATCTCCTTGACAAACGGGGTCGCGAGGCGGCCGGCGTTCGGGTTGGTGAACTTGGCGTTGATCTTGGCCCAATCGGCGGGCACCTGCACTTCCGTGTACTCGCCGCCGCGGTCGATGGCGGCGTAGTTCATGTTCACGATGTTCTCGCCCTTCTTGCCATAGGACTTCAGGGCGGCGTCCTTCATGTACTTGACCGCGTCGTTCACCGGGATGATGCCGGTGATGCGGAAGAAGGCGCTCTGCAGGATCGTGTTGGTCCTGCCGCCGAGGCCGATCTCCCGGGCGATCTTGGTGGCGTTGATGATGTAAAGCTTGATGTTCTTGCGCCCGATGACGGCCTTGACGGCGTCCGGGATGTGCTTGACCGTCTCCTCTTCGTCCCAGAGGGAGTTGAGCAGCAGGCTGCCGCCTTCCTTGATGCCTTTCAGGACATCATATTTCTCCAGGTAGGACGGGACGTGGCAGGCCACGAAATCCGGGGTGCCCACCAGGTACGGCGCCTTGATCGGCTTCTTGCCGAAACGCAGGTGCGAGCAGGTGTAGCCGCCGGACTTCTTGGAGTCGTAGTCGAAATAGGCCTGGCTGTAGAGGTCGGTGTGGGTGCCGATGATCTTGATCGTGTTCTTGTTGGCGCCGACGGTGCCGTCGGAGCCGAGGCCGTAGAACTTGCATTCGGTGGTGCCCTTCTTCACGATGGAGACCTCGCCCTTGGTCGGGAGGCTCTTGAAGGTCACGTCGTCCACGATGCCGATGGTGAAGTCGGCCTTCGGGGCCTTGCGCTCCAGGTTGTCGTACACGGCGATGATCTGGGCGGGGGTGGTGTCCTTGGAGGAGAGGCCGTAGCGGCCGCCGATCACCAGCGGGGCATTCTCCTTGCCCTGGAAGATGGCGCGGACGTCGAGGTACAGCGGCTCGCCCGGGGCGCCGGGCTCCTTGGTGCGGTCGAGCACCGCGATCTTCTTGACGGTTTTCGGGATGACCCGGAGGAAGTATTTCTCGGAGAAGGGACGGTACAGATGGACCGTGACGACGCCGTACTTGCGGCCGTGCTCGGCGAGGTAGTCGATGGTCTCCTTGATGGTCTCGGTGACGGAGCCCATGGCGACGATCACGCACTCGGCATCCTTGGCGCCGTAGTACTCGAAGGGACGGTAGGTGCGGCCGGTGAGTTCGCCGATCTCGCCCATGTAGCGGGCCACGATGTCCGGCACGGCCTCATAGACCTGGTTGCGGGATTCGACGGCCTGGAAATAGACGTCGCCGTTCTGCGCGGTGCCGCGGGTCACGGGAGCTTCGGGGTTGAGCGCGCGGGCGCGGAAATTCTCGAGGGCCTTGTCGCTGACCATCTTCTTCAGCTCGGCCTCGTCGATGGCCTCGATCTTCTGGATCTCGTGGGAGGTGCGGAAGCCGTCGAAGAAGTGCAGGAAAGGTACGGAGGACTTGATGGCGGACAAGTGTGCCACGGCGGCGATGTCCTGGGCCTCCTGGACGGAACCGGAGGCGAGCATCGCGAAACCGGTCTGGCGGCAGGCCATCACGTCCTGGTGGTCTCCGAAGATGGAGAGGGCGTGCGAGGCGAGCGCGCGGGCGGAAACGTGGAAGACGGCCGGAAGCATCTCGCCGGCAATCTTGTACATATTCGGAATCATCAACAGAAGGCCCTGGGAGGCGGTGTAGGTGGTCGTCAGCGCACCGGCCTGCAGCGAGCCGTGCACGGCGCCGGCGGCGCCTGCCTCGCTCTGCATCTCGGTGACCTTGACGGTCTCGCCCCAGAGGTTCTTCTTACCGTGGGCAGCCCATTCGTCCACATTTTCCGCCATGGTGGAAGATGGCGTGATCGGATAGATGGCAGCATGCTCGCTGAACAGGTATGCGATGTTCGAAGCGGCCTGGTTGCCATCACAGGTGATGAATTTCTTTTCTTTAGCCATAATGTGTGTAGAGATAGTTTTAGTATGTTTTATTGATTAAAGATCGCAATGGAGCATCATACAAATATAGACAATATTCCGGAACCTTCCAAGGAAAAAGCGGTCATTATTTAATAAGGTCGTGCGCTCCGAGCATGCTGGCCGGGTTGAGGGCCGCGTCGAGTTTCTCGCGGGTCATCAATCCTTCTTCGAGTACGATATCATAGATGCTGCGTCCTGTTTCCAGGGCCTTCTTCGCGATGACGGTGCTGGCCTTGTAGCCGATGTAGGGGTTGAGGGCCGTGACGATCCCGATGGAATTGCGGACCATCTCGTAGCAGTGGTCGGCGTTGACCGTGATGCCCTCGATGCAGCGGGTACGCAGGGTGTCGATGGCGTTTCGCAGCCAGGTCACGCTTTCCAGGACGGACTGGGCGATCACGGGCTCCATGACGTTGAGCTGAAGCTGACCGGCCTCGGCGGCGAAAGCCACGGTGGTGTCGTTGCCGATCACCTTGAAACATACCTGGTTGGTCATCTCCGGAATGACGGGATTGACCTTGCCCGGCATGATGGAGGAGCCGGGGGCCATTGGCGGAAGGTT
>JAAYCA010000039.1 GCA_012744435.1 Bacteroidales bacterium | reverse complement strand
CTGGACGGCGCGGCCCATGGAAGGCCATGCCTCCTCGTCGCCGCCGCCGTGCAGCAGGTAGAGCACCGGATACTTGGTCTTGGTGTTCTTCTCGTAGCCATACGGGGTGTAGACGGCCATGCGGCGGCTGATGCCGAGCTGGGCACTGTCATACCAGCGGTAGGTGAGGGAGCCATGCTGCTGGCCATCGGCCTCGTAGTAGTTCTCGGAGCGGGGGCCCGGGATGAACAGCATGTTCAGATAGCGGTTGCCGTCGCGCTGCACCTGGTTGTTGAGCGGGTCGTTGACGGACACGCCGTCCACGACGAAGTTGTAGGTGTAGATCTCCGGTTCCGGAGCGTCGATGGTGACCTCCCAGATACCGTTGGGGCCCTTCTGCATGTCGATGGTCCCGGTCCAGGGATTGGCCATCCAGTTGCCCGAAAGTTTGACCTGGGTGGCATAGTTGGCGTTCAGACGGAAGGTGACCTTCCCGTCCTTGACCTCGGGGGAGACGATCTGCTGTCCCTGGCCCTGACGGGCGAAATTGGCCAGCTCCTGGGCATTCGCGCCGACGGCGATGACCGCGGCCGCGATGATGGTAAGGATTTTTTTCATGAAAATAGAGATTTGGTAAAACGGTTCAGAATTTGACATTCTTCTTGAGGCGGATGTCGGCGGAGGAGGCGCCGATCTGGACCTTGGCGCGGCTGCCCTTGAACGCGAAGGCGTGGGCGCCCTCGTCCCAGAGCTTCAGGTCGTCGGCGGGGACGCAGATCTCCACGGCCTTGGTCTCTCCGGCCTTGACGGCGATGCGCTCGAATCCGCGCAGGCGCTTGGCGGCGTCGTCACCCTTGAACGTAGCATACAGCTGGACGACTTCTTCCCCGTCGCGCTTACCCGTGTTCTGGAGCTTGAAGCGGAAGATGTAGTTGTCGCCGTCCTTGCGGACCTTCAGGCTGGAATACTTGAAGCTGGTGTAGCTCAAGCCATAGCCGAAGGGGAAGATGGGCTTGGCCTTGGCGTACATGTAGGTACGGCCGTGGCGGATGTCGTAGTCCAGCAGGTTGGGCAGGTCGAGGATGTCGCTGACCCAGGTCTGGTTGGTGCGGCCGGCAGGGTTGTAGTCGCCGAAGAGCACATCGGCGAGGCCGTTGCCAAGCTCCTGGCTGCACTGCGTGAGGTGCACGATGCCGGGGACGTTCTCCGCCGTCCAGTTGATGGCGAAGGGGAAGCTGCTGATCTGGGCGACCACGGTGTTGTGGTTGACCTGCCAGATGACCTTGATCAGGTCTTCGGTCTCCAGCTTGAGGCTGCGGCGGTCGAGCGCCTCGCGGCCGTCTCCGGCCACGGTGCCCATGGCCCAGGGGGCCTGGATGGACTGGGCGCCCCAGTCGGGGCTGGTGGCGGGATGGTTGCCCACGCACACGATGCAGATATCAGCCCACTTGGCAAGCTCCTGGGCGGAGCCGTCGGAATCCCAGCGCTGGAAACGGACCTCCACGTCGGTGCCCTCGACCTTGGCCTTGATGCCGTCGAGCGCGGACACGGTGTAGCTGGGAAGGGCGCCGTACCAGTCCTTCAGGACCTCTTCGGCGCGGTTGCCGAACACGGCGATCTTCTTGACCTTGTTCTTGTCGATCGGAAGGATGCCTCCTTCGTTCTTGAGCAGGACGACGGACTTCTGGGTCACGAGGCGGGCCTTGTCCTTGAATTCCTGGGTCTCCCAAGGGGCGGTCTCGCCGAATTGCATCTCGTCGTAAGGGCAGGCGGCGTCCATCATGCCGAGCTTCAGCATGGTGCGGAGATTGCCCTTGGTGCGCTCGTTGAGCAGTTCGTCGGAGATGAAACCGGCTTCGTAGGCGGTCTTCACCTGTTGGAAGTTGGAGTCGATGAAGCGGGTCAGGCCGGCCTCGAGGGACATGCCGATGGCCTCGTTGATGTCCTTGGCGTAGTTGTGGGCGCTGACCATGAAGCGCAGGGCGCCGGCGTCGTTGACGATGGTGCCGTTCATGCCCCATTCTTTATTAAGGATATCCTTGATGAAGGGGTTCGCCTCGCAAGGAATGCCGTTGTAGCGGTTGTAGGCGGTCATGACCGACTGCGAACCGGCCTTGGCGCCCTTCCAGAAGCCGTAGGAATAGTAGTCACGGAACAGGGACTCGTCGAACTGGGAGTCGGTGCCGTAGCGGTTGTCTTCGTTGCTGTTGGCCAGGAAGTGTTTCATCAGGGCCGCTCCGCGCCAGTAGGTCGGATCGTCGCCCTGGATGCCCTTCACCTCGGCGGCTACCATTTCGCCCACGAGGTAGGGGTCCTCGCCGAAGCTCTCCTCGGTGCGGCCCCAGCGGGGATCGCGTGCGAGATCGGCGTTCGGCGCCCAGAGGATGAGGCAGTTGCGCCCGGACTTCTGCGAATAGTAGCGGGCTTCGTAGGACATCACGTCGCCGACGACGAAAGCCATCTCGCGGTCCCAGGTCTCACCGATGCCGTAGGCCTGCGGGAAGGCGGTGCTGTTGACCATCCGGGGCGGCGGGGGAGTCTGGGGCGCCTGCTGGCGGTTGCCTTGCTGGCGGTTCGCCTGCTGCTGGAACTGGCCGGCGAAGCCCATGTTGGGGAGCTGGTTGGAGCCGCCGCGGACGATGCCGTGGATGGCTTCGGTCGATCCGGGGTTGGCGATCCCCAGGCGGGGAACGCCCTGGCCCACGATGGTGGAGATCTTCTCATCCACGGTCATCAGGGACACGGCGTTGTCCAGCCGCTCGTCCTCGGAGAGGGCGGGGTTCTGGAAAGGATAGGTGAATTCCTGCGCACGGAGCACGCAGGGGACTGCGAGCAACGCGGCAGTGAACAGGACAAGGATTTTTTTCATAATGATGGTGGTTTATGTGTATCAAAGTTACAGAATCACATGCTGAAAAATGTTATGCCCGCTTTCTTTTTTTTATCTGTATGTTCAGGATAACATCATGTCTAACAAAAAAGGAACTGACCATGTTTTCACAGCCAGTTCCTTTTCTGAAAGACTACGGACTACCAGTCAGTCACCTCGGTGATCTGGCCCTTCTCCAATTTGTACACGGGAGAGTAGTTGTACCTGTTGCTCGAGTTGCTCGGATTCGTACCCAGGGCAGCGATGCGGATGTAGTGGATACGGTCGTACTGGAACTCATCGGCATTGACCTTGATGTTATTGACGACACGGTCCGGGTCAACGGAGAGCGCGAACGAAGTCTCGGTCGGATTGACGACGAAGGAGTACGGGTCGCTGGCGCAGTTGTTCTGGCTGTGGCGCACCCAACGGTCCGGGAACACGCAGATCTCCACGCGGCTGACTTTGGTGCCGGCGACGGCGACCTCGACGTCAAAGGTGGCGTTGATGACCTTTCCTGCCATGGTGATTCTCGGATTCTTGATGCGGAGGTACGGGGTGGCCTTGAAATCCACCGTGTTCGCACCCTTCTTCAGCGAGAACGACTGCTCGTCGGCTGTGAAGTTGGTCCCCGTTGCCATGAACGTATAGTCACCGGCGAAGGTGAGCTTGTTCACATAGGTGCCGTTGTTCTTGATGGCCCAGCCGATGGTTGAGTTGCCGTCCCAGCCTTTCTTACCCAGCTGATTCGTATGATCGTACTGAGCGCCATAGAGCTCTCTGACCTGGATGGTGTTACCCTGCTCCATCTGGATCGGCTCTCCGGTGGCGATGTCCACGATCTTGCCTTCGACCTGGGCGTCCCAGCCGTCCAGATTGTCCAGCATGAACCAGTCGCAGGAAGCGAGCGAGAACAATGCGATGATGCTAGATATAAAAGTAATAATCTTTTTCATAATCAATCGTATGTTTAATTGTCCTGGCTAGGATTAGGAGTGATCTTGTTCTTTGTGTAGTTCGGAATGCCGTCGTAGTAGCCTCCCGGGTTGAAGGAGAAGAGACCGGGGCGGCGATCCGTATCGTGGGCCCACCAGTTGGCGCGGATGAAGACATACTTCGGCGTGCCGTCACGCAGGTCGAGGATCGGAAGCAAGGCGTGCTTGCGGCCGCCGTTCGGGTTGGCTGCCAGGTCGCGTGCCTCGTTGAAGTAGGCGCGGCGGCGGTGCAGCATGCGCGGATAGTCCTCCTCGAAGGCCATCTCGACTTCACGCTCGTGGAGAACGGTCTCGATGGTCGCATCCCGCTGGTCCAGGAAGTAGGCGCGGCGGCGGATGGCGTTGAGGTACTGCTTCGAATTGCCGGCGTTGTCGCCGTACTGCTCGACCTCGGCCTCGCAGTAATTCAGCAGGATCTCCGTGTAGCGGATGTCATACCAGGGGTACTGCGGATAGTCCACAGGGCCGTCCGGCGCAAGGAACTTGCGGATGCCGAAACCGGTGGTGTACCAGGAACCGTCGTTGGTGTTGCCTCTCTTGTAGAAGCCGGAATAGTAGGACTCGCTGCTGGCTCCATAGGCAAAGTAATCCGTGCCGCCGACCGTCGCCTTGGGGTTCTTGTCGTTGAGGATGTCAAGCGTGCCGTCAGCCTGCCACATGCCGGCCTGGATCACGATATCCGTACCGCGGAAGTTGATACCCGGGTAGATGACGGAAGCCAGGAAACGGGCGTCTTTCTTCTCGAAGGGACCGGTGATCTTGTCGTACACGATAAAGTCATCCGCGACAGCCTTGATGGCCGTGTTTCCGACCGGGTTGTGCGGCTGGGCGAAGAAGATCTCACCGCTCTTGAGGGTCGGGACCGTACCGTCTACAGCGCCGAAAGCGTCGTCGTAGTAGTCATACAGGTCGACCATGTCGAGGGTCACGCCGTAGCAGCCGAAACGCCACACGCCGGTGCCGGCGCCGTGGATCTGGTTCGGGGAGTTCTTGATGTCGAAGCCGTTGGAGTTGGTGGCGACACCGTTGTTGTAGCTGCGACCGTAGATCCATTCCTCGTCATGACGGCTCTGGAACAGGTCCGTGTAGTTCTTCACGGCCTCGTCCACGGACTTCGGCTGGGCTCCGTAGAGGGAGAAGCGGCCGGAGTTGATGATGGCCTCGGAGGCCTTGATGCACTCGTCATAGAAGAACTTCGCATCGGCCTTGTCCATGTAGGCGAGCTTCTCGTCGTAGGCCTTGTAGTTGCTGCCGGACGGCTTCGTCTTGAGCTCGGCCTGATCCCAGTACTTGCACAGGGAAGCAGCCCATAGGGCGACGCGGGACTTAAGGCCGAGGGCGGCCCACTTGGTCGCGCGGTAAGCACCGCCGGGGTGCACGTCGGGGAGCAGCTTGGCAGCTTCATCCAGCTGTGTGAGGATGAACTTCCAGGTGTCGACCTCGGTACTGCGGTTCACGAACAGACCCTCGAAGTCATCGTCACTGACGTACTTGTCATCCAGCACCTCCGTCACGATCGCGACACCGCCGTAGCGGCGGACGGCGCCGAAGTAATAGTAAGCGCGGACGAAATAGGCTTCACCCTTGTAGTAGTTGTACTCGTCATCCTTGATCGTGCCGGAGGTCTTCGCCTCCTCGATCAGTTCGAAGAACGAGTTGATGTTGCGGATGGTCGTGTAGCTCAGGCCACCGCCCATGTTCCCGGCCGTAATGCCATAGCTGGTGTCGCCGGAGGAATCGCCTGCGTGCGGTGTGTTCTTCTCACGCTCGGCGAAGTTGTCCATCGGAATCGCCGAGTAGAGGTTTGCCAGCACGCGGTCGACACCGGCCGTAGAGGCAATCAGGTCCTTCTTATACATCTTGGTCAAGTCGCCTTCGAGGTTGTCGAAGAGCTTGTCGCAGGAGGCGAGGGTCAAGACCGTTGCGGCGGCGAAAAATATAGAAAGTATCTTTTTCATATGCTTCTTTTCATTAAAAGTTGAGGTTGACACCGATCGCAAAGTTCTTCATGAGCGGCGTACCGGCGACACCCAGATAGGAGTTCTGGTTGCGCTCGGGATCGTACGGCTTGAGAAGCTTGTTGCAGAAGGTCAGGAGGTTCGTGCCGTTCGCGTACACGCGCAGCGAACGGAGATGAATCTTCTGGAGGAAGCTGGCCTTGAAGGTATAGCCGATCTCAAGGCTCTTCAGACGCAGGAACGTGCCGTTCACGAAGGTGTAGGGCTGGTTCGAAGCATAGGTGAGGACACGGCGGTCATAGGCGGACGTTGCCGGGTAGAGGGCCGGCCAGTAGCCGGAGACCCACTGGGTGTTCGGATCGCGCGGATCGGCACCCGATGTGGCCACGTGGTAGCGGTCGAGGTAGTTCTCGTAGAAGGTGCTGAAGAAGCCGTAGCCCATACCGCCGGACAGCGAGACGCTCTTGTTGACCAGGGTCGCGGCGCTCCAGGTCATGTTGAAGTCGAGGTTCTTCCAGCCGCCGGACAGCACGAGGCCGAACTGCAGCGGCGGGTTGGTCTCCTGCCAGGTGAAATACTGGTCGCCGTTCTGGTCGATGACACCGTCACCGTTGCGGACTTCGATCTTGTACATGCCCGGGAGCATGTCCTGCATGTTGCCGTAGCGCACGGGGTAGCTGTTGATGTCGTCCAAGCTGGTGAATTGCTCGTTGCCGGGCAGCCAGTGGTAGGTCCAGGAACTGCGGGCATTGGCCCAGCGGCCGATCATGTAGCCGCTGTAGTAGGCCGGAGAGTTGGCGTATTGCTTCGTCGCCTCGGCCGCCTGGTAGGTTGCGCGGTTGCGGGCGAAGGACGCCGTGAACATCACGCGGTAGTTGAAGTCCTTGATGCGGTGGCGATGGCTCAGGCTGAGGTCGATACCCACGTTCTCGGATTTCTTGAGGTTCTGCTGCGGGAGACTTACACCCAGGAAGTCGGGAATCTGGTTGGCCACGGGAGAGTTGGCCGCGATGCGGGAGGTCTTTCTCCAGAACCAGTCGATGCTACCGCCGATCAGGCCCCGCCAGGCTTCGAAGTCGAGGCCGAAGTCCATCATGCGGTGCTTGGACCAGGACAGGTAGGAAGCCATGGACTGGCTGGCGTAACCGGAGATGGAGTTGCCGTCGTCGTAGATGGAGCTGCCGTTGGTGGAGTAGCCGGTGAGGTAAGCGTACTCACTGCCTTGCGCCTGGCCGGTGAAGCCGTCGGACCAGCGGAACTTCAGGTTGTTGACCTTCGGGAGGATGGCCTTGAAGAAAGGCTCCTCGGAAATGCGCCAACCCAGGGAATAGGACGGGAAGAGGTTCCAGCGATAACCCGGGGCGTAGCGGTAGTTGCCGTCATAACGGCCCATCACCTCGACGAGGTACTTGCCCTTGTAGTCGTAGCTGAGGCGGCCGACGTAGCCGGCCGTGGCGTTGTCGCTGCGGCTGCCGCCGTTTGAAGCGGTCGAGGACTGGCCCTGACTGAGCAGGTCATGGGTGTAGAAGTCGCCATATTGACGGCTGCCGCTGAGGTCCTGGTTCTTGTTGATCCTGGCTTCGGCGGCGAGGGTGGCACTGATATGGTGGTCCTGCGCGATGGTGGTGTTGTAGTTCGCCTGGACACGGCCGTAGTAGGAGATACGCTGGTTCCAGCTTTCGGAGATCGTGTTCTGGTCCGGGTTGTAGCCCGCGATCTGATCCGTGTCGATGTCGTAGAGCGGGAAGTGCAGTGAGAGGCTGTGGCGGTTGCGCTGGGTCACGTCGTAGGCGGCGGAGCCCTGGATCGTCAGGCCCTTCAGGAAGGGAGCCTCGTACTTGATATCCATGTTGTTGCGGAACACGATATCGTTGTCCGTCTGGGAACCGGCGACGTCGGAAACCATGAGGGCGACGGCGTTGCGGTGCTCCACGACATTATATGTATAGTGGCCCGGGGACACCTCGGCGGGATAGAAACGCTCGGTGAGGAGACCGTAGTACATCGCGTTCTGCGTCGTGTTTGCCGGCGGCATCTCCTGATGGGTCACGTTGATGGCGGTCTGGAAGGTCATGGACAGGTTCTCCGTGAGCTTCGTGGTGAAGTTGGCGGTCAGACCGTAGCGGTTGTAGTCGCCGGTGTTGGCCCGGTAGATGGCGTCCTGGTTGGTGTAGTTGGCGCTCAGGTAATACTGGGTCTGCTGATTGCCGCCGCGGACGGAGAAGTTGTGCACCTGACTGAAGGTATGGTCCTTCATGATAGCGTCATACCAGGAGAACTCCTCGTAGCCCGGATCGTGGTTGCGGTAGTGGGCGATGAGTTCCTCGGAGTAGCGGGGGGAATCACCGCGCTTGTTGCGGCGCATCTCGTTGTCCATCTCCATCCAGGTGGCGATGTCCGTCTCCTTGGGGAGGGCGGTCGGAACGCCGAAGGTGAGGGTGGTGGAGTAGCTGATGCTCGGGGTACCGATCTGACCCTTCTTCGTGGTCACGAGGATGACACCGTTCTGGGCACCCAGACCGTAGATGGAGGCGGAGGCGTCCTTCAGCACGGAGATGCTCTCGATATCCTCCGGGTTGAGCTCGGCGAGGGCGGCGCTGGAGCTGTTCAGATCCTGCGCCCAGCCCCAGTACTGACGCTGACGGGAGCCGCGGGCCACGCCGTCGATGATCACGAGCGGGGCGCCGTAGCCGCGGAGGCTGATGGCATCGTCGAACCAGCCTACGGAGCCGGATTCCTGACGGATCATGAGTCCCGGGACCTTACCCTGCAGGGAGGCAGTCAGGTTGGCCTGCTTGGTCGAAGTGATGTCCTCTGCCTGGATGTTCGCGATGGCGGAGGTCAGGGACGCTTTCTTCTGCGAACCGTAACCGACCACGACGGACTCATCCAGTTCGGAGGCTTCCTCGTTGAGCGTGATGTTCATCGTTGAGGAAGTGACTGTGACTTGCAGCGTCTCGTATCCGATAGCGGACACCGTAAGACTTGCACCCATCGGCACGGTAAGGGTGAAATTGCCGTCGAGGTCCGCGGCGGCGCCGTTGGTCGTGCCCGTCTGCATGACGGCTGCACCGATGACCGGCTCCTTCGCGGGATCGAGGACCTTACCTCTCACCGTAACGGTGTTTTGGGCGAACAGCATCGATGCGCCGAGCGCGAGCCCTGCGAGCACCGAAAACAGCCGCTTGAACAAACTGTTGGTTTTCATCATGATAAATTGGTTAGATAATAGGTGGTATAATGTTATTTGAATAACATCGGAGCGAAGGTGTTCAGGTAGAGGCGCCAGTTGGCCCATACGTGACCGCCGTCGGAGACGTAGAAGATGTGGTCCAGGCCCTGCTCGGTGAGGGTCTTGTCCAGGTTCTTCGAACCCTCGAAGAGGAAGTCGGCATCACCGCAGGCGAGGAAGTAAAGCTTCACACCCGCCTTCTTGAGGGCCGCGACCTGTTCGGGCGTGGCGCTGCCGGCTGCGGAGAGCGGGCAGATATAATCGAACATCTGCGGATAGAGGTTGGAGGCCGTGATGGTGTGGCCGCCACCCATGGACAGACCGGCGATGGCGCGGGCCTCAGGCTTCGCGATGACGCGGAAGTTCTTCTCGATGAAGGGGACGATCTCTTCGCAGAGACTCACGACATAACCGTTCATGGCGCGGTTGCGCTGGGCCTCCGGCATGCTCTGGAAAGCGTTGCGGTCGAACTGCTGCGGGGCGGTGGGAAGATTCAGGGTCTGGGCGGCCTGCTGGTTGCCGTTGCCGTTCGGCATGACGACGATCATCGGCTCGGCGAGGCCCTTCTCGATGAGGTTGTCAAGGATCTGGGCGGTACGGCCCATGCTGATCCAGGCCTCTTCATCGCCGCCTGCACCGTGCAGGAGGTAAAGCACCGGGTATTTCTTCTTGGGGTTGGCCTCGTAGCCGTACGGAGTATAGACGGTCAGGCGGCGGTTGATGCCGAGCACCTTGCTGTCATACCAGGGGTGGCTCACGGTGCCGCGCTGGTTGGCTTCCGTGTAGTTCTGGGTACGCTCGCCGGGGACGATGAGCATGTTGAGGAAACGGGAGCCGTCGCGCTGAACGAGGATGTTCTGCGGGTCGTTCACGCTCACGCCGTCCACGATGAAGTTGTAGGTGTAGATCTCCGGGGACGGGAGGGGGATCTTGACAGACCAGACATTGCCCGGGCCGCGACGCATGTCGATGCTGCCCCCGTAAGGGTTCGGCATCCACGAGCCGCTGAGCTTGACGTAGGTGGCGTAGTCCGCGCGGAAGTTGAAGGTCACGCTGTCACCCTGGATGTCCGGGGAAACGACGCGGCCGCCGCCACGCTGGAAATTGGCGAGTTCCTGGGCCTGCATCGAGACGACGGCAGCCAGGCAAATGGCGAGAGTAGTTAAAATACGTTTCATTATGTTGTTAATAATGGTTGGTTGCAGTGCGTATCAATCTTTGCAAAATTAGGGAGAATAAAACCGTCGCATGTTTCCTGTGGTACAATTGTTTTCCGTTTTGTCGGGAATAGCTGCGACGCTTTGTTCAATTCTTTTCGCAAACGTTCAAATAAACTAGAATTGATCTATCATCCAGCGCATTACGCTGTCTTCGCCGTAATCGTCCAGCAGCGGTACCCAGGAGAAGTGGGCGATCATGGGCGGGAGGCCGTAGGCGGCCAGGTCCTTGTCGGAATAGACGCGCAGCTGGTCCCGGGTGGCCCCCAGGCGTTTGCGGGCCTCGATATAGGAATAGGAGCTGGTGATCTTGCAGGTCTGGTCCGACGAGGCATGGACGAAGTACATGGGCAGCTTTACGAAAGCGTCCGTGTCGATGGGCGAGGGGACCATGTCCGTTCCGTTCCATTTGTATACGTTCTCTTTGAATGCCTTGACGAGGTCGCTGACGAACTGGCCCTCATATTTTTCCTTGACCTGGTGAATGGGCACGATGGGATCCATCGGGCAGCAGGGGATGGCGGCCTTGAAGCGGTCGGGGAATTGCATCATGAAGCGGAGGGTACAGCCGCCGCCGCTGGAGGCGCCCGCGCAGAACAGGCGGCTGCCGTCCACCTTGCCCTCGGCAATCAAGGTGTCGATGAAGGCCATCTGCAAGGCGTTGTTGCGGTCGATGAGTTCGATCCTCTCGGGGAAGAGGGACGCGCTGTAGGAATAATTGGGATTGGCAATGGCGAATACGAGCGCGGCGCAGGGAATCCCCTCTGTGGCGAGGGAAACGAGGCATCTGTTGGCTGTGGCCGCGGTCATCAGATCGCGGTTGTACTCGCCGCCGCCGATCTGCCAGACCATCAGCGGAACGTTCGGGATGGGATTGCCGTCGGCGTCCTTGGGCAAATGAAGCATATACTCGCGGGTGAGGCCGGCGTAGGTGAAGCTTCCGGTGATGCAGTCGTCCAGGACGTTGATATGCCGCTCCGTGACCTTGTCGAGCGTTACGTTGAGGGAGGAATCGCGGTTGCAGACGAGTTCCCAGGGGAAACGGCGGCGGAAGCCTTCGGATCTCCCGTTGATGCCGAACGGCTTGGCGGAGATATGCAGGGTGGCGCCGTCGCGGCTGAGGACGATCCCGTCGTCGGTGAAATCGGCGGGGGCCTGCCCGGTCTCCGGGTCGATATAGCCGCCGTACACGTTGTTGACGAGGTCGAAGTCTTCGGCTTTCAGGCCGCGCAGCGACTGCGGGTTATTGACGGTGATGTCGATGGATTCCACGAGCATGCCGGTATCGCCGACGGCTGTGTGGAGATCGATGCGCGCCACGTCCGCCTGCGGGGTGGCGCAGGCCGTGATCAGGCACAGGATGGAAAATGGAAAGATTCGATGTGCTTTCATGACGATGGGTTTATTTCCCGAAAGGAAACAATATTTCACCGTCCGGGCAAGTCGGGAAAACGTCTGTGAACAAGATTGAACAAGGGAGAAAAATATTCTTTCCCCGCTGCACATTATTTTCCGCAGGAATGACTATTTTTGTAGAAACGCCTGGGCTGATAAACCATAAATCCTCCTTTTATTTATATGAAACGTACTCTTTTTTTGACATTGTTGCTGGCGGCCTGCATGTCGGCCGCCGCGCAGCAGGCGCTGGGCCCCGGTTCGGGCCTGGTGTCACCCGAGATCAACCCTGACCATAGCGTGACCTTCCGCCTGCGGGCCCCCAAGGCCGTCAGCGTGCAGGTGCGGGGTGACTTTGGCCCGGTGGGTCAGATGCGTGAAGAGCAGGGTGGCGTGTGGACCTACACGACGGAGCCGCTCGAGGGTGAGCTCTATTCCTACAATTTCATCGTGGACGGCCAGCGCATGCTGGATCCGTCCAACGTCCACCTGAACCGTGACGTCGCCACCTGGACCAATATCTTTACCCTGAGCGCCAAGGAAGGCGACAAGGGCTGGTATTATGAGGTCCACGACGTGCCGCACGGCTCGCTTTCCTATGTCTGGTACAACAGCCCGACCCTGGCGAAGCTGAACGAAAAGGCCAGCTTCCCGCGCCGCCTGGCCGTCTATACGCCCGCCGGCTACGAAGACAATCCGAAGGCGAAGTACCCCGTGCTCTACCTGCTGCACGGCTCCGGCGGCGATGAGGACGCCTGGCTCGACCTCGGCCGCACCGTCCAGATCCTGGACAACCTGATCGCCGAAGGCAAGGCGAAGCCGATGCTCGTGGTGATCCCGAACGGTGTCTGGTTCAACCAGGCCGCCCCCGGCGCGGCGATCAACAACTTCCAGCCGACCATGACGAACAGCCGCTCCCAGTCCACCGCCGAGGTGGAGGAGAGCTTCCCGGACATCATGAGCTTCATCGAGAAGCATTATCGCGTTGCGAAGGGCGCCGCCAACACGGCCGTGGCCGGCCTGTCCATGGGCGGCCGTCAGTCCGCCGCCCTCTCGCTGCATTATCCCACGCGTTTCGGCTATGTGGGCATGTTCTCCGGGACGGCCGATCCGGACGCCAATGCAGATGCCGTGGCAGCTCTGTTCGCGGCGAAGCCCAAGCTCTTCTGGATCGGTGTCGGCCGGGACGACGGCGTGCGCGTGAGTTCCCTGAAGATGAAGGACTATTGCGAGGCACACGGCTATCCCGTCACGTACTACGAATCCGACGGCGGACACATCTGGCGCAACTGGCGCGTGTACCTGACCGTCTTCGCGCAGAAACTGTTCAAATAGTACCATAACCAACAACCAACCACTCATTTATGAAAAAAGTCCTTACCCTTATCGCAGCGTTCTGCATGCTTGCCGGAGCGCTCAACGGCCAGGAGCTGGCCAATTTCCAGCGCGGCGGCGGCCGCGTCGTCTCCCCGGAGATCCAGAACGACAGCGTGACCTTCCGCTTCCGTGCGGATTATGCCACCTATGTCCGTCTCAGCACCTCCTGGACGCCCCAGATGGAGATGCGCCGCGGCGCCAACAACGTCTGGGAAGTCAAGATCCCCTGCCCGCGTCCGGAGATCTACACCTACAGTTTCGTCGTGGACGGCGTGAGCGTGAACGACCCGCAGAACATCCTCGTGCAGCGTGATGGCTCCCGCTTCCTCAGCATGGTGATCATCCCGGGCGAGCGCAGCGAGAACTACGTCGAGGCCAACCAGCGCGGCACCGTCAGCCACCCGTGGTATGACAGCAAGATCCTCGG
>JAAYCA010000038.1 GCA_012744435.1 Bacteroidales bacterium | reverse complement strand
GCGTTGATGGTGTACTTGCCCTCGAAGTCCGTACGGGCCTTGGCGGTGCCGCCCACCACAGACACGTTCACGCCGGCCACGGGGGCCCAGAGCTGGCTCTCGACCTTGCCGGCCACATTGCCGGGCTTCTGCCCGCAGGACGCGGCCAGGAGCACGATAGCGGAGATAAATAAGACTTTCTTCATTTTGCGGTTATTAGGTTTTAAATGATGATTTTTTCAAATTTAGTCACGAGACGGGAAACTGCCTTTGCACAGTTTCGCCGAATTAATGCAGTTTCTTGCCCCCACCGAATAAAACATCAAAACAGGACGAATCCGAATGGCACAGAGCCGGTTCGTCCGGACAGGCCGTCTATTGGATCTTGTACACGAGCGCGGAGACGCCGTCCATCTTGATGGTGTCGGTGTCCTTGCCGAACTTGTAGGAGTTCTTCCTGGAGCTGCCGGCCATAATCTGGGCGACCTTGCCGTCCTGGTGGGCGATCTTGGCGGTCACGCCGGCCTTGCCGGGATTGAGCGCGATGAGATAGGTTTCTTTCCCGTCGGTGCGCTTGTACACCATCGGATACGGCTGGTCCACGTTGCTGACCAGCTCCCAGTCGGCATCGTTGCCGAGGGCGGGAGAGGACTTGCGCAGCGCAAGAAGGGCGCGGGTGTAGTTGAGCAGCGAGTTGGGATCATTCTCCTGTGCCTCCACGGTGAGGGCGCCGCCGTCGGTATCGATCGGCAGGTAGAGCTTCTCCGGAGCACAGGTGGAATATCCGGCATTGTAACCGGTGGTCCACTGCATCGGCGTGCGGACGCCGGAACGGTTGCCGCTGCCTTCCTTGCTCGGAAGGTCCATATAGAACTTCATTCCGATCTCATCGCCGTAGTTGATGATGGGGACGCCGGGCATCGTCAGGAAGAAAGTCATCGTGACCTTCAGCTGGTCGATGGTGTTGCGCGTACCTACGTTCGGGCGCTGGTAGTCGTGGTTGGAGGACGGGATCGAAATGTAGCCGCTGCCCCGGGTCTTGTTCCAGGCGTCGAGATAGCTGTCGACGAAGGTCTTGATCTCGCCCTTGGCCGCCAGGTCAAAATAGCAGTACGGATATGTCCAGTTGCGGCCATAGTTTCCGAACGGGGTCTCTCTGGCGAACAGCATCTGCGGGTAGCCCGGGATACCGAAATGGAACATAAAGTCCATATGGAAGCCGGCCTCGACGGCAATGGCGGGGTTGCCCCACTCGGAGACGAGGACGCATTCGGGCCACTCCTGCTCCATCCAGGAGCGGATCTCGCTCCAGAGCTTGATGTTCTCGCGGCTGCCCTGGTCGTTCTTCACCAGGCTGGCGGCCATATCCACGCGGAAACCGTCGACACCCTTCTCGAACCAGAACTGCATAATGTTCCTCAGCTCGCGGCGCATTGCCTGCGGGCCCGGATCATTGACCGACTGCTCCCACGGGTGGTTCGGATCAGGATTGGCAAATCCATAATTCAACGCCGGCTGGAAAGGTCCGGCATTGCGCTGATAGTACTTCGCCCGGGGGTAGTTTCCTTCGACAAAGCGGCCCCGCATCATAGGGGCTACCTGGATGGCAGCCTGATCGACGCCCTGATTGTTGGACTCGAGGTCGTCCGCCCAAATGTAGTAGTCGCTGTAATGCATGTTGGTCCCCTGGGAGGATTCGATGAACCAGGGATTCTTGTCGCTGGAGTGACCTGCGACGAGATCCAGCAGGACCTTCATTCCGCGCGAATGGGCATCCTCGATGAGGGCGACCATATCGTCGTTGGTCCCAAAACGGGGGTCGATCTTGTAGAAATCAATGATGTCGTATCCGCCGTCCTCCCAACCCGATTCGAAGGTCGGATTCATCCAGACCGTGTTGACACCCAGAGACTGGATATAATCAAGCTTCTGCTTGATGCCGGGAAGGTCGCCGATACCGTCTCCGTCGGTGTCCATGAAAGAGGATGGATAGACCTGGTAGAAGATGGCGTCCTCCATCCACTCGGGCATATGACGCTTCTGTGCCGAGGCGTCCGCCAGGGAAAGCGACAGTCCAAGGACTGCAAGGAACAAGAATTTGAAAGTACTCATTGATTTGCTTATTATTGATTAGTAGTTATAGCGAACTGCTAACAAATATACACAATAAAGAAGGTAATCCAATCGGACACCTTCTTTAATTGAGCCGCTCATCCCTTTTGAGGGACAGGCGAACTTAGAATTTGTAAATCGCGGCGGAAACCGGGGAGATCTGGATCGTGTCGCCCTTCTTGGTCTGCTTGTAGCTGAGCTTCTTGTAGTTTCCGCAGATCGGTTCGGGCTTGACGGACTCCTTCGGCAGGGTGACGGACACGGTCTTGCCGGAGGGATTGATCACCACCCAGTAACGCTCACGGCCGCTCCAGCGCTCATACACCATCGGATACGGCTGGTCGAGGCTGCTGACCATCTTCCATTCGCCGTTGTTGGACAGGGCGGGAGAGGCGGCGCGCAGCTTGATCAGCGCACGGGTGTAGTTCAGCAGG
>JAAYCA010000001.1 GCA_012744435.1 Bacteroidales bacterium | reverse complement strand
GGAAATTGTGACCTTTCTACCAACCGAAAATGTCAAGGTTACCAACCGTTTTTGTCAATTATACCGATCTACCGGGTAAGATGCTTGCGGATGAGTTCCTGCATCTTGGCATCGAAGGCTTCGCGCTCCTCGACCTTCTCGTCGAAGATCATGCAGGGCTCGTTGGCCTCGCCGAATGAATGCCAAGCCGGAAGGCCTTCCCCGTTGGGATTGCCCGTGTAGGCGAAGTTCACCCAGTAGTCGCTCATGACGTCCTCCAGGTTGGCGACCGCAGGCGTGATCTCGGGAACCTTGCGCTTCTCGGCCTCGATCGTATTGAAGAAGAACGGGAGCTCGTCGCCGTGGGCGGAATAGTGGTCCGTAGGCTTCTGCCAGGTGAAGAGGTAGTTCCATACCGGAGCTCCGCCCTGGTCGTTGATACCGCGGCAGGAGACGACGCTGTTGTAGCGGAAGGTGCGGTCAAGCGAAAGCATGTCCTGCAGGGACCCGTCCGGATAGGCCTCCCAGTAAGCCTGGATGAACGCATCCGTGTCCTCGCCGAAGGTCGGCGCCAGGATTTTCCTGGCCTCGTCGAGCGTCATGTCCTTGCCGTAATAGTTGACACCGAACTCGTTCAGCGTAGTGCCGATGATAACGGGGATGTTCTTGGAGAAGTCGGCGAAAGCCGGTTTGAACGGCTGGGTCACGATCACTTCGCCGTCCATGGTCGGGGCGAAGCCGCCGGCGATGCCCCGGAGGCCGGCCGTGGCGCGCTGTCCCGCCGCATTCAGCTCGTCATAAGGGACGGTCTGTATCTTGTCGATCGTCTCGGCGGTGAGGCCGAGCTCCTTGGCGACCGCCTCGCCCAGCTTGCTGGAAGTGGCCGTGGTGTTGGAGCCGACGATGACGCCGCTGTAGATGATCGCCTTGTGGAACAGACCCTTTGCCGAAGGCATGCACATGATGGAGCCCACCTTGCCGCCACCGCCGGAGTGACCCATGATCGTCACGTTGTCCGGGTCGCCGCCGAAACGTTTGATATTGTCCCGAATCCATTCCAAAGCGGCAACGATGTCCAGCTCTCCCACATTTCCCGAATATTTGTATTTCTCCCCGAAGGAGGAGAGGTCCATGTAACCGAGGATGTTCAGACGGTGGTTGATACTGACGAAAACGACATCTTTCCGGGCCAGGCCATAACCCGGATTCCAGGAGGAATGGCCGGTGGCGTATCCGCCGCCGTGGATCCACAGCATGACAGGCATTTTAGCCTTCGTGTCCTTGGTCCAGACGTTGAGCGTACAGGTATTTTCCTCGGACATGACAGCTCCGGGGAAACCACCCGCCTGCATGGCATACGGACCGTATTTGTCGCATACCATCACCGTGTCCCAGGGCTCCGCCTCCTGCGGAGGCATAAAACGTTCAATCTTCGCATAAGGAATGCCCTTGAATGCGATGGTGCCCTCTTCCTCGACGCCCAGCACCTTGCCCTTGGTCGTCTTGACGGTCATGGGATCACTGTTGCAGGCGCAAAGAACGGCCATCAGGCCGAGGATCATAAAGAGATTCTTTTTCTGCATGTTGTAATATTTTTTATATCACAAAAATAGCTACAACTCGCGCTTGCATTTTGCACAATCATGCAAAAAAAAGATAAAAAAAGGACAATGGACGCTATTTGACGGGAACGAGCTTGATCTCGTACAGGCGGGGCCAGTACTTGCCGGTCAGGTAGATCTTGCCGGTGGCGGGATCGCAGGCGATGCCGTTGAGGACGTCGGTGGCCGAGGTGCGCATGGTACGCGGCAGCAGGCCGGTGCAGTCGACGCTCGCCTCCACCTTGCCGTCGGCGGGATTGATGATCAGGATCATGTCGGTCGTGTAGACATTCGCCCAGATCTTGCCGTCGATATATTCCAGTTCATTGAGATTCCGCATGGAGCGGCCGTCCATCTTCACGTCCACGGAGCGCTCCAGCTGGAACTCCGGCGTCAGGAAGAACAGTTTTGAAGAGCCGTCGGATGCGATCAGGGACTTCCCGTCCGTGGTCAGCCCCCATCCCTCGCGGGGATAGGAATAGGCCTGCAGGTACTCCAGCGTCGCGGCGTCGTACACGAAGGCGACCTTGTTGAGCCAGGTGAGGATAAAGAGCTTGCCGTCCAGCATGACGGAGCCCTCGGCGAAATACTTCTGCTGGAAATCCAGTTTACGCAGGACCTTGCCCGTCGCGAGCTCCACTTCGCGGAACGAGGACTCGCCGAACTGGCCGGTGCTCTCGTAGAAGCGCCCTCCGTCAAAGAAGAGCCCCTGCGTATAGGCGCCCGTGTCGTGCGTGTATTCCTTCACGACCTGCACCTTGTAGCGCTTCACACTCGCCGAGCAGCCGATGCACCCCAGGCACATCACCGCAGCCAGAAAGTAACGGAGAATCTGTTTCACGTCGGCAAAAATACGGAAAAAAGCAGAATAATCCCGCAAAGTTCCTATCTTTGCGGCACGAATAGATCAGGTGGAGCGATCTGTCGCCCGAAAGGGAGGAAAGTCCGGACAGGACAGGGCATCCCGCTGCGGAAAGCGCAGGCAGGGGCAACCTTACGCCAGCCGTAACAGAAAACAACCGCCCGCCCGGATCCGCCGGTTCCGGCGGATGACAAAACGGGACGGGCAAGGGTGAAAACGCGGGGCAAGAGCCCACGACGTCCGTCAGCGATGCCGGACGGGTACGGCACCGGGACCTGCAAGACCAAATATACTGGCAGACGAGGGCGGCCCGCCCGATGCCAGGGGGTAGGTTGCGAAGATAAATGACAGAGAATCAGTGAACAGAAACCGGCTTACGGCTCCACCTTTTCTTTTTTCTTCTTGTACCGTCCCCGGCGGCGAGGCTGATCCGCCGTATCGGACGCCTCCTGGCGGAACTGCGGGAAACGCTGCCGGATCTTTTCGGCCAGATGCCGGAGATAAGGCTCCTTGTGGCGATCCCGCTTGTCGGCGTACATTTCCTCGAAATTGATCAGGATCCCCGTCTCAATGGAATCAAAGAAAGTGTCGTTGATGCTCGAGCCGAACATTTTCATCGTGGGGGATGTGTTCATGTAGCTGTTGACCAGCGGCGGAATGCCCGTGCCAAGCTTCCGGACGGCGTCTTTGAGATTGCGGTAATCCTGCTTGAATTCCTGGTCCCGGAGGATCAGGTCGAGCAGGCGGCCGTCCACATCTACCCGATAGGGCTGCTTGGGAACGATGAGCCTGTCCGGATCCGGAAAATGCTTCGCCAGGAAGCGGTCGATCAGCGCCAGGCAACTCTTGTCGTAATCCGGATAAATGGTCATCTTGCCAAAGTAATACAACATCCCGGGATGCTGGAGCATCAGGGCGCCCAAACCGTCCCAGAGATTGTCCAGGGCGAATATCGCCTTGGCGCCCGCCTTGGAGCTCTGGTATTCGGGCGTGACGAACGAGCGCCCCAGTTCGATCGTATGCGGAAGGTAATCCCGGAGAAATGTATCGGAGAAATGGAACAGATGCGCGGAAGCCAGGACCGGCTGCCCTTCGGCGTCGAAGATGACATCCGGCCCGAGGATATAGCGATAGCCGCCCAGGATGGCCCGGGCGTCCGGATCCCAGATGATGAGCTGTTTGTAGAGCCGGTCCCGCTCCAGATCGAACTCATCCAGGTCCACGGAGCGGCCGGTCCCGCCGCCGCTGTCGCGGAAAGCGATCTCGCGGAGACGTCCGATCTCCTGCACGACATTGGGGGCGTCGAGGCTATCGACCACATAGATCTCATTGCCCGACTTGTTGGTGTCGCAAAGTTTCTTGTCCGGGGTGAGCTCCGCCTTCAGCAGTGCAACGCTCACCGGCTC
>JAAYCA010000037.1 GCA_012744435.1 Bacteroidales bacterium | reverse complement strand
GTCGGCGCCACCGCCGGTCTTGGTCTCGGCTACAACATCACCAACGCGTTCGAGCTTGCTCTCGAGGGCCGCTTCGGCGTGACCCCGTCCGTGTTCGGCGATGCCAGCCAGTACCGCAAGGCTGAAGGCACCGGTCGCCTGACCCTGAACGCCATCTACACCATCGGTGGTAAGAATGGCAAGTTCGCCCGTGCCGCCGCCGCTGCCGCTGCCGCCGGTTACCTCTCCAAGGAGGCTGCTGATGCTCTGGCCCGCGACTACGCCAATAAGAACCCGAAGATTGTCGAGAAGGTTGTCGAGAAGGAAGTCATCAAGGAAGTCGAGAAGCTCATCAACAACGAGATTCCTGCCTCCACCGCTGTCTTCTTCACCATTGGCAAGGCTACCCTTACCGAGATGGACAAGGCCCGCCTCAAACTGTACGCCGAGTCTATCAAGGATGCTGACGCTACGTTCTCCGTCGCCGGCTACGCCGACAAGAAGACGGGCAGCGTCCGTACCAACCAGACCCTCTCCGAGAAGCGTGCCAAGGTTGTGTACGACTACCTCGTGAGCCAGGGTGTCCCGGCCAGCAAGCTCGAGACCAGCGCCAACGGCGGTGTTGATCCTATCTTCTTCAACAACGACGTCCTGAGCCGCACTGTGATTATCAAAGCGAAATAATTCCTTTAGATAAATATTATTCCGTGAGAGGACCCGCGAATTGTTCGCGGGTCTTCTTTTTTGTCCGTGTTTTGCCAAGTCTTTGTTTTTTTGTTATATTTGCATATGTATTAAGTTAGGTATCATCTGCGATGCTCGAGGAGATCAAGTCAAATATAGCCAGACTGGTTGCCCTTTACGAGGCCGAAAGGCAGCGGGCCGACTCCTTGGCGGCGAAGCTTTCCGACAGCGAGCAGAAATGCCGGCAATACAAAGAGCAGATTACTGATTTGAACCAACAGATAGACAATCTTGAGTTGATGCGCGCCTTTCAGGCCGCCGGCGACCCTGCGGAGTCCCGGGAGCGGATCGGCCGTCTGATCAAGGAGATTGACAAGTGTATAAAGCTGCTGGAGAATTGACATGGCACAGGACATCACATTGAAGGTCGCCGGCAAACCCTACCGCCTCAGCGCAGCCACTCCCGAGATGGAGCAGCTGATGCGGCTGGCCGCTGCGGACGTGACCGAGATGATGACCAAGTTCGACGCCCGTTTCCCCGACAGCAGCCCGGAGGACAAGCTCGCATTCGTGGCTATCCAGGAAGCTGCCGGCAAGCTCTCCGCCCAGAAGAAGATGTCCCGCCTTGTGGAGGAAGTGGAGTCGCTTCAGGGAGACGTCTCAGCCTATCTGGAGGGGATGATGAAAAAGTGATAGCCGTCAGGCCCATCTTCTGAAAACAACAAAGTTCTTCGGAACCGGGTCTACTCGCCCTGAGGAAGGCAAGCCCGCTACGACGGGAAGCCCGGGACAGGACGGAGCCCAAATCTTATTCAGAGGCTTTCTGAAAGTTCGGCTGACGGCTTTTTTCTACAGTATCTGCTCTGTGTAGAGAGCGGATACTGTTTTTATTATATATATTATGTTTTTGTACTATATCCTAGCAGCCGTTGCCGGAGCCGTATTGGCCCTTGCAATTTATATACTCGTCAGCCGCGCCGCCTCGAAGGGCCGCGCCGATGCGATTATCGAGAAGGCGAACCTGGAGGCGGAGAGCCTCAAACAACAGAAGATCCTGCAGGCCAAGGAGAAATTCCTCCAGCTGAAGGGCGAGCATGAGAGTTTCGTAAGCAAAAAGAACAATGAGCTCCGTGATCGGGAAAACAATATCAAGTCCCGCGAGGGTCAGATCAAGCAGCAGCAGGGCGAGCTGGATCGCCGCCAGCATGACCTGGATTCCCAGAAGGGACAGGTGAATGCCCTCAAGACCAAACTGGACGCCAAACTGGAGGAGTGTGAGAAAGTCACCGCCCAGGTCAATAAAGAGCTGGAGAACATCGCCGGGATGTCCGCCGAGGACGCCCGCAAGATGCTGGTCGAAAATATGAAGGCGGAGGCCCGCAGCGAGGCCCAGGCCTATATCAACGACACCATGGACGAGGCGCGGCTCAACGCCGCCAAAGAGGCGAAACGCATCGTGATCAACACCATCCAGCGTACCGCCACGGAGACGGCGATCGAGAATGCCGTCACGACCTTCCCCATCGAGAACGACGAAGTGAAAGGCCGCATCATCGGCCGCGAAGGGCGCAATATCCGGGCCCTGGAGGCTGCTACGGGTGTTGAGATCGTCGTGGACGACACCCCCGATGCCATCCTGCTGTCGGCTTTTGACCCGGTCCGCCGCGAAGTGGCCCGTCTGGCTCTGCATCAGTTGGTGATTGACGGCCGCATCCATCCCGCCCGCATCGAGGAAGTGGTGACCAAGGTCAGCAAGCAGCTCGAGGAAGAGATTCTCGAGACGGGTAAGCGCACCTGTATCGACATGGGCATCCATGGCCTGAACCTGGAGCTTGTGAAGTTGATCGGACGCATGAAGTACCGCTCTTCCTATGGCCAGAACCTGCTGCAGCACTCGCGCGAAGTGGCCAATATCTGCGCCATCATGGCTTCCGAGTTGGGCCTGAATCCCAAGATTGCCCGTCGCGCCGGTCTCCTGCACGACATCGGCAAGGTCAGCGACCTGGAGCCGGAGCTCCCGCACGCCATTCTGGGCGCCAAGCTCGCCGAGCAGTACAAGGAGCGTCCCGAGATCTGCAATGCCGTGGGCGCGCACCACGAGGAGATGGAGATGACCTCCATTTATGCCCCGCTGGTGCTCGTGGGCGACGCCATTTCCGGCGCGCGTCCGGGAGCCCGCCGCGAGGTGATCGAATCCTATATCAAGCGCCTCCGTGGCATGGAGGATCTGGCAGCGTCCTATCCGGGCGTGACCAAGACCTATGCCATCCAGGCAGGCCGCGAACTCCGCGTGATCGTCGGGGCCGAGGAGGTCTCCGACGACCAGGCTGCCCGCCTGTCCACGGATATCGCCCAGCGCATCCAGGACGAGATGACTTATCCGGGTCAGGTGAAGATCACCGTGATCCGCGAGACCCGTTCCGTCGCCATCGCAAAATAATCCCTTCCGCATATGTTCTCCCATTTCCTCCTGTCAGTCATCCTGCTGCTGCAGGCTGCGCCGCAGATCCATTGGAAATCCGAGGTCAAGGAGTCCCCGGAGGGCAATCAGCTGGTCCTGACGGGCGAGCTCGATCCCGGGATCGACCATGTGACCGGTACGGTCACGTACATGCCCTGCGAGGGTGAGGCCTGCTATCTGCCCGTCGATTGGGATTTCGAGGAATACTTCAAACCCATTCAGCCGGCTGGCGAAGGGCGTATCGGCCTTGGAAACATCCCTCAGATCAATTTGGATTCATCGCCAGCGGAGCAGGGGGGTGCTTCCGGAGACCGTAGCCACCCTCGGCTTCGTAAGAGGGAAGGGCCCGCTGCCGAAGGCAGTGGGAGGGGTCCGACGCAGTCGGACGTCTCAGGAGGCACTGCCCTGGCCGCGGCGGAAAGCCAGAACAATAATCTCTGGGCACTGATCCTGGAGGCGATCCTGTGGGGATTTGCGATGCTGCTGACCCCGTGCGTGTTCCCGATGGTGCCGATGACGGTGTCCTTCTTCATGAAGGGCAGCGACACCCCCCGCCGGGGCCGCCTCAGAGCCGCTCTTTACGGCCTCTTCATCGTCCTGCTGTACACGGTCCCGATCAGCCTGATTATCGGGATTACCTGGATCGTGGGCGGCAGCGGCGTCACGGCGGACATCTTCAACTGGCTGTCCACCCACTGGCTGCCCAACCTCATCTTCTTCCTGGTCTTCATGGTTTTTGCGGCCAGCTTCTTCGGTGCGTTCGAGATCACGCTCCCGTCCAAATGGACCAACAGCGCTGACAAGAACAGCGACCGCAAGGGCCTGGGAGGCATCTTCTTCCTCGCGCTTACGCTCGTGCTCGTCAGTTTCAGCTGCACCGGCCCCATCGTGGGTACGGTGCTGATCAAGAGCACGGAAGGGGAGTTCTGGACCCCCATGGTCACGATGCTGGCTTTCAGCATCGCTTTCGCCCTGCCTTTTACGCTCCTGGCGTTTTTCCCTTCTCTGTTGAAGAAGCTTCCCAAGAGCGGCGGCTGGCTCAACTCCGTCAAGGTCGTGCTCGGCTTCATCGAGATCGCCCTTGGCCTGAAGTTCCTCAGTACGGCCGACCAGACGTACCACTGGCATCTGCTGGACCGTGAGGTCTATCTGGCCATCTGGATCGCCGTCTTCACGCTTCTGGGTCTGTACCTGATCGGCAAGATCCGCTTCAAGCACGATTCGCCCCTGGAGTATCTCTCCGTGGGACGCCTGTCCCTGGCCATCGCCGTATTCGCCTTTGTGGTGTATCTGCTGCCCGGCATGTGGGGTGCGCCGTTGAAGGGGATTTCCGGCTATCTGCCGCCGATGGAGACGCAGGACTTTGTGATCGGATCGGGCGGAGGGACCGTGTCCGCCATTCCGCAGGCGCAGCAGGCACAAAGCGGTACGATTGTCGTTGCCCATGGCCTGCAGGCCTACGACAACCTGCCTGACGGCCTGGCTGCGGCCAAGGCTGAAGGCAAGCCGGTATTCCTGGATTTCACGGGCTATGGCTGCGTCAACTGCCGGGAGATGGAAGCGCGGGTGTGGTCTGATCCGGAGGTGCTACGCCGCCTGCGCGAGGATTTCGTGATCGTGGCCCTGCACGTGGACGACAAGACGAAGCTTCCGGAGTCGGAGTGGGTGATGAACGACCGGGGCAAGCCCCTCAAGGATGTCGGCCGCGTCAATTCCTACATCGCTCTCCACGACTTCGGCGTCAATGCCCAGCCGAACTACTTCCTGCTGGACGGCGACGGGAACCGCCTCGCCGGTCCCCGTCCCTACAACCTCGACATCCAGGGATTCATCTCCTTCCTCGACTCGGCCCTGTAATACCGCCAGCCAGCCGGGGCGCCCGGACGCTTCCCGCTTACCGGGCATCCCCGCCTGGCTTTGGCTTTCCGATCAGGCAGCATCCTCCCCGACGCACCCTGCCCACGGCCCCCGACCGCGCAAGCAAACGTGCGCAGGCCAACGCGCACCTGCCGCACCGGCTGCTGCTGTTATAGGCGCTGTAGCTGCCTGTCGCGCTACAGGGCGGAGATCATTTTGGCGAAGAGGTCTGACATTTTCGTCGCCGCCGCATCGGCCTGCTTGACGACGTCGTCCCCGTCGTTGAGATTCTTCGGCTGGTTGTCGGTGTTGGCGCAGTTCGTGACGACGCTCATGCCGAATACCCGCAGCCCGCAGTGACGGGCAACGATGACCTCCGGTACCGTGCTCATGCCGAGCAGGTCGGCCCCGACGGTGCGGAAGAAGCGCACCTCGGCGGGTGTCTCATAGGTCGGGCCCGTGCTGCCGAAATACACTCCCTTGCGCAGGGAAATGCCCATTTCCGCCGCGCATGTCCCGGCGAGCGCCTGCAACTCCAGGTCGTATGCGCAGGTCATGTCGGGGAAGCGGGGCCCCATTTCTTCGAGGTTGGGGCCGATCAGCGGATTCGGGAACAGGCTGATGTGGTCGCGGATGACCACCAGGTCGCCCACGCGGAAGTCCGGATTGGCTCCTCCGGCGGCGTTGGAGACGAAAAGGAACTTTACGCCCAGCACGGCCATCGTGCGGATGCCGATCGTCACGAGGTCCATGGGATAGCCCTCATAATAGTGGAAACGGCCCTGCATGGCGATGACGGTCTTGCTGCCAAGGCGCCCGATGATGAAGTTGCCCTTGTGGCCGACGACGGTCGAGACCGGGAATCCGGGAATGTCCCGGTAGGGGATCACGACCGGCTGCTCGATCCGGTCCGCGAGGCGGCCGAGGCCGCTGCCGAGCACGATGCCCACGAGGGGAGCGTATCCTCCGGTCTGCTGCCGGATATAGTCGGCGGCGACCTGATAGGTGCGTATTCTGCTGTCCATGTTATTCAGTTTTAGTGGTTTATGCTATCTTGGCGAGGACCTTCCGGGCCTCGGCGAGGATCTCCCGTTCGCCCGGAATCTCGCGATGGCGCATCAAGAAGCGGCCGTCGCAGATGACGGAGTCGATGCAGTCGGAGTGGGCGGAATAGACCAGATTCGCAAGGAACGGTCCGGGGGAGAGGAAGAAGGTGTTGTCCGTCTCGATCAGCAGGAGATCGGCCAGCGCGCCCTCTTCGAGACGGCCGGCATCGAGCCGCAGGGCCCGGGCGCCGGCCACGGTGGCCATGTCCATCAGTTCCTGCAGGGGCAGCGCCGAAGGATCCTCCCGCCAGGCTTTCTGGAAGATGGCGGACGTCTTCATGGCCTCGAGCATGTCGAGATTGTTGGACGACGCGCAGCCGTCCGTGCCCAGGCAGAGGTTGACCCCGGCGTCGCGCATTTCGTTGTAAAGGAAACGGTAGCCGGAGGACAGTTTGGTGTTGGAATTGATGTTGTGGATGCAATGCACCCCGCGGGCGGCGAGCAGTTCGATGTCGTGCGGGGTGAGCCAGAGCGTATGGGCGGCGAGGAGGCGGGGGGAGAGAACCCCCAGTTCGTCGAGGTACTCGACGGGAGTCAGTCCGCCGTGGGCCGCCTTGCAGTCCTCCACCTCCTTGCGCGTCTCGCAGAGGTGGATGTGCAGGTTGACGTCGTATTTCTCCGCCAGTCCGCTGGTCCAGCGTATCATCTCCTCGCTGACGGAATAGATGGCGTGGAAGGCGAGCCCGTAGATGTGGCCGGGGTCGCCGGCATGCAGGAAAGCCTCGCTCTTGGAGATGCACTGTTCCTTCTGCCGCTCCGCCTCTTCGCGGCTGCCCTTGTCCATCACGTCGTAGCCCGTGGAGATGCGCAGGCCCATCTCCCGCGCGGCCTTGACGGAGGAGTCGAAGAACCAGTACTGGTCGTTGAAGGTGGTGGTACCGGTCCGGATCATTTCCAGGCAGGCGACCTTGGTCCCCCAATAGACAAAGTCGTGGTCCAGGTGCTCTTCGATCATCCAGATCTTCCTGAGCCAGTCGTGGAAAAGCATGTCTTCCCCGATCCCCCGCATCAGGGACATCGGAGAATGGGTGTGCATGTTGATGAATCCCGGGATGGCCACCTTGCCGTGGCAGTCCATCATTTCCAGGTCGCCGGACAGTTCCCAGCAGGAAGCGTCCCCGGAGGCACCGATCTTACGGATCCGCCCCCGGTCGATCAGGATGTCCTTGCGGGCATTCCCGACGGTCACGTCCCTGAGGAGAATGGCCCCCATCAGAGTTCGTCAGGATCAGCCTCTCCGAAGCCTTCCGCCGTACGCTGCGGGATCTCGCCATGGAAGCAGGTGTCCCGGATGTAGGCGATCACCTCATCCAGTCCCTGGGCGAACTTCTCAAAATCCTCCTTGTACAGGAAGATCTTGTGCTTGTCGTAATTGAATGTCCCGTCAGGATTGTTGCGCCGCTTGCTCTCGGTGATGGTGAGATAGAAGTCCTTGCGACCCTTGGTGGCCTTGACGTCGAAGAAATAGGTCCGCTTTCCGGCCCGGACGGGCTTGGAAAAAACGTCCTCTGCATCCCGGCTGTCGTATCTCGCCGAATCGTAATCCTCTCTGTACATAGCGTGTTTTTTAGTATATATCTTCTTACAAAAATAGAATATTTATTGATTACTTGCTATCTTTGCATACAAATTTGTTTGAAAGTATGCTCAACCGAAGAATTCTCCGTATCAAGGCCTTCAAGACCATTTACTGCTACGCGGAAAACCACGGTATGACGCCGGGGGAGGCCGAGGCCCTGCTCGACATCTCGTGCGAGGCCACCCGGGACCTTTATCTCTTCCTGCTTGCGGTCACGGGGCCCCTCACCGCCGAAGCGAAATCCCGGATCGAGGCGGCCCGCGCCAAATTCAATCCGACGGAGGAAGAGCTGCACCCCAATCTCAAGTTCGTCGGCAACCGCATCGCCCCGCTGCTCGGCCAGGATCCCGATTTCTCGAAGCTCGTTTCCCGCAAGAAGTTCTCCTGGGACCAGTACGACGTGCTGTTGCGTCACCTCTACGAGCACATCCGCGGCCGGAAATATTTCCAGGAATACCTGGACAGCGGCGAGGACTCCCTGGAGGAGGATGCCCGGCTGTGGTGCCGGATTTTCGAGCGGGAATTCGAGGACAATGACGAACTCGGCGATATCCTGGAGGACCTGTCGATCCACTGGAACGACGACCTGGGTTATGCCCTGGGCTGGTGTATCCGCACCCTCCGGACCCTGGGGCAGGGGGAGCCGTGGCGCCTGCCGCCCCTTTACCAGAGCGAACTTCCTGGCAATGAAGGATTTGAAAGCGACAAACGCTTTGTCGTGGGCTTGCTCCGCACGGCCTTCTCCCACTATGACGGCTTCTGTGCCCGCGTGGCGGAGCTTACTCCGGGCTGGACCCGCGACCGCCTCTGCACCACGGACCTGGCGCTGATCGCCTGCGGCATGGCGGAGGCCATGATGTCTCCGGGCGTTTCGCCCCGCATCATTATCAACGAGTATGTCGAGATTTCGAAGTATTACAGCACGCCGGAGAGCAGCGGATTCGTCAACGGCTTGCTGGACAAATTGATCAACCAACACGAATAAAGATATGATTAACATGATTTTACAGGCGGCGCCCGCCGCCGGAGCCGGCGGCGGCAGCTGGAGTCTGCTGTTGATGCTCGCCCTGATGTTCCTGGTGATGTACCTCTTTATGATCCGTCCCCAGCGCCAGCAGCAGAAAAAGCTCGAAGAGATGCGCAACGCCCTCAAGAAGGGAGACAAGGTGGTGACCGCCGGCGGCATATACGGCGTCATCGCCGATGTGGACGAACGTACCGTCCTGATCAAGGTGGACGGTGAGGTCAAGCTCCGCGTGGACAAGGCCTCCATCCAAAAGGACATGTCCGATACCCCGGCTCCTTCTAACGAGAAGAAATAGGTGAAACGCTGGGTACAGTTCCTCCTCTGTCTGCTGCTTTCCGCAGGATTCTGGATCGTTCTCAATCTGTCGCAGGACTATGTGGCGTTGGTGAGCGTTCCTCTCGTGGCGGAAAGCAACATCGAAGGACGGGCCGCCCTGTCCACGTCGGAAGCCACTGCGACCGCCCAGGTCTCGGCCTCCGGCTTCCGGCAGGTGGTCCTTTCGCGCCGGCACAAGCGTCCCGTCCAGGTGGTGTTCGCCGACACGGATTTCCGCCAGGTCAGGGAGGACAGGTACTCCATCTCCAATTCCATCCTCTACCGCTACGCCTCCGAGATATTCGGGGATGGCGTGACGGTGGAGAGCTTCATCTCCGACGACCTGGAGTTTGATTTTCCGGAGGAGACCTACAAGAAGGTCCCGGTGCGGGCGGTGCTTTCAGTCAGTTTTGATCCGCAGTACATGGCGCGGACGCCGATGAGCCTGCAGCCGGATTCGGTGCTCGTCTATGGCGAGCCGTCTCATTTGTCCCATGTGGAGCAGGTGCTCACGAAGCCGTTGGATCTCACCGAGTTGCGCAGCAGCGTCCACGGCAAGGTCCAACTGGATACACCGTCCGGGGTACGCCTTTCGCACCACGAGACCATCTACTCCATGGAAGTCACGCGCTTCGTCGAGGTGCGGGCGGAGGTGAAGATCGGTACCCGCAACGTGCCGGCCCGTACGGACCTGGCGATCCTTCCGTCCACGGCAACGGCGGTGTTCCGCTGCGTCTTTCCGACCACGGTGGACCCTTCGTTGCAGACCTCGTTCTACATCGACTGGCGTGATTTCACCAACTCGCGGAGCGGTCGATGCGTGCCGCGATGCGAGGGACTTCCATCCAACGTGATCGACTACACGCTGACTCCGGAAGTCTTTGACTGTCTGGTTAAAACGGCAGAGTAACGATGCGCACGATCCTGGTCACCGGTCCCATTGGCAGCGGCAAGTCCGAGCTTTGCCGCTATCTGTCGTCTCTGGACTTTCCGGTCTATGACTGCGATAGCCGGACGAAGATGCTGTATTCGCTCGTGCCCGGGCTGAAGTGCAGTATCGAGGAGCGTCTGGGCATTCCGTGGCAGCGGATCGGTTCGGTCTTCGCCGAACCGGACAAGCTCCGCACCCTGGAGGAAATGGTATATCCGCATGTGCTGGAGGACCTGAAAGCGTGGAAGGCCGCGCAGACGGCCCCGCTGGTCTTCGTCGAATCCGCCGTTGCCCTGGACAAGCCGCAGTTCGACGGCCTCTACGACCGTGTCCTGCTGGTCACGGCCCCCTACGAACTGCGTGTGAAGCGCAACCCCCGGGCGGCGGAACGCGACGCCCTGCAGCACTTCGATCCCGCCCGCATCGACCTGACCGTCGTCAATGACGGTACCCAAGAAGAATTATATCTGAAAACCCGACAACTGTTATGCAAACTGATTTAGCACGGATCCTTTCCGTAGCGGGCCAGCACGGCCTGTTTCAATATGTCGCCCAGGCGCGCAGCGGCGCCATCGGTGAGAATCTCGCCACCAAGCAGCGCAAAGTGTTCTCATCTTCGAGCCGTATCTCCACCCTGGCGGACATCGCCATCTACACCAGCGAAGGCGAAATGAAGATGGACGAGGTCTTCCTCGCACTCAAGAAGGTGCTCGGCGACGCCCCCGCTCCTTCTTCGAAGGCTTCCGACAAGGAGATCGAGGACCTGTTCAAAAAGGCCATTCCGAACTACGACGCCGACCGTTTCTACCTCTCCCACATGCGCAAGGTGGTGGACTGGTACGAGCAGCTGTCCAAGTACGCTTCCCTGGATTTCGTCAAGGCTGAAGAAGGCGCGGATGCGAAAGAGGCTTAGGGTCATTACCCTCGGCTGTTCGAAGAACACCGTCGATACCGAGCATCTGCTGGCTCAACTGCCGGCGGATGCTTTCGAGCTTGTGGACGGTGACGTTCCGGTGGACATCCTGCTGCTCAACACCTGCGGCTTCATCGGAGACGCCAAGGAAGAGTCGGTCAATGCCATCCTGGAGGCGGTGGAAGCCAAGAAGCGAGGCGAGGCGGGGGAGGTGGTCGTGTTCGGCTGCCTGTCCCAGCGCTACCCCGCCGAGCTCCCCGCCGAGATTCCCGAAGTGGACGCCTGGTTCGGTGCGCGTGATCTCTCGCCGCTGCTGCGCCACCTCGGTGTGGAGCCGGGGCCTTTCGTGACCCGCCGCCTGACGGAGACGAAGGGCTATGCCTATCTGAAGATCTCCGAGGGATGCGACCGCCGCTGCTCCTATTGCGCGATTCCGCTGATCCGCGGAGCGCACCGCTCCGTGCCGATGGAGGAGATCGTCGCTGAGGCGGAGTCGCTCGTCTCGCGCGGAGTCCGGGAACTGATCCTGATCGCACAGGACACCACTTACTATGGCCTGGACCTTTATCACCGGCGCTCGCTGGGCGAGTTGATCGGACGCCTCTCGGCAATCCCGGGACTGGTCTGGATCCGCATCCATTACTCTTATCCGGCGGATTTCCCGGAAGATGTCCTGGAGGTGATGGCGCACAACCCGAAGGTATGTAAATATCTGGATATCCCGCTCCAACACATCGCAGACCCGGTCCTGGACCGCATGCACCGGCATGTGGACGGGGCCTGGACACGTGCGCTGATCGCCCGGCTGCGTCGGGAGGTGCCCGGCGTGGCGCTGCGCACGACGATGATCGTGGGACATCCGGGCGAGACGCCGGAGGCGTTCGGCGAATTGCTTGATTTCGTTCGCGAAGCGCGTTTCGAGCGCCTCGGCGCCTTCATGTATTCCGAAGAGGAGGGGACCTGGGGCGCGGAACATCTCGCCGACGACGTGCCGCCGGAGACCAAGCAGGAGCGTCTGGAAACCCTGATGGACCTGCAGCGGGAACTCTCGCTTGAATACAACCGTTCCCGCGTCGGGACGTCCTGTCTGGTGATGGTTGACGGATTCCTGCCTGCAGACCCGCAGTCCGGATCCCGCATCGCGGTATGCCGCAGCGAATTCGAAAGCCCCGAAGTGGATGGGGAGATCCTGGTCAGGCAGCTGCCCGTTTCCGTCCAGGTCGGCGACATGGTCCGGGTGCGGATCGTCGCCGCTGAAGAATATGATCTGATGGCAGAGGCGCTTTAAGATTTGCTTATTTGCTTATTTGCGCTTACATTTGTCCGTACTAAAAACCTACCGAAATGGCAAAAGACGGTCAGGAAGGCCTGACGATCGACCTGGATCAGGTCGTTGCTACCAAATTCAAGGGGAAGAAGCTTCCCCCCTTCGTCATGCGTTTCCTCAAACGCTTCATCCACCAGGACTGGATCAACGAGAACATGAAGTTCTGCCGTGACGGGGAGGGATTCTATGAAGACGCCCTGAAGCGGCTGGATGTCAGGATCGAGGTGGAGGGCAAGGAGCGGGTCCCGCAGGACGGTACCCGATACATCTTTGTCTCCAACCATCCCCTGGGAGGGATCGACGGCTTGGCGCTGACCGATTTCGTCCAGAAGAATTATGGACACACGAGGCTGCTGGTCAATGATTTTCTGATGAACTTCAAGGCAGTCAGGCCGCAGAGTGTGGCGGTGAACAAGACGGGATCGCAGTCGCGTGACATTCTGCAGCAGCTGGATGAGGCCTACCAGTCGTCGGACCAGATGATGATTTTTCCCGCGGGCCTGTGCTCGCGCCGCATCAAGGGGAAGGTGCAGGATCTTCCCTGGACCAAGACCTTCATTACCAAAAGCGTGGAGAGCGGAAGGACCGTGGTGCCGGTGCATTTCATCGGAGAGAACCCGGCGCGCTTCTACCGGGCGGACTGGTTCTTCCGCAAGTTCTTGAAGATCAAGTTCAACATCCCTATGTTGTTCTTGCCTGACGCGATGTATCACACGCAGCACAAGACCTTCCGGGTCATCCTGGGCGATCCGCTTCCGCCCGGGACTTTCGACAAATCCCGCAAGCCCGCCGAGTGGGCTGCCTGGGTGCGTGAAAAG
>JAAYCA010000006.1 GCA_012744435.1 Bacteroidales bacterium | reverse complement strand
TGCCGCATACTTCTTCTTTGATACTATACAAAACAAAAAAAGTCCGACAAAACTGACGAACCTTAATTGCCGAAACCTGACGAATCAACTTTTCTGAAAATTGTAGCAACTTTATTTGCTTTTTACAATCCGCAACTCCTTCGACTTTTCAGGGAGTTTTGCGGACAGATCCCTGCCTGTCGACGAAAACGGCATCCCCATCTCCCAGGATCAAAAACTCAACAGTTACTACATCGGCGATGAATTCAGGTACTCTTTTAAGACTGGTAAGCTGGAGTGGACCGCTGAAACACATCTCAAATTCGCAAAGACCCCGACACTGAAACTGGACATTACCAGTGAACAAGGCTCGTACAATGGCTCGCAAAGTGCTTCGAGCCAGGCCACCAAGTTTCTCCAGACATTCAATACATCCTATCGATTCGGCCAATCGACGGTCAGTTTGCCCATAACGTTTAATGTCGATTACAATACATTGGAGAGTGACTTGCAACGAGGGGAACTCTCTTCCTACAACAGGTTGAAAGGAGGCTCAGGAGAACTGAGGGTGTATCCTGGTTACACTTATACAACGCAGGATAAGCGGTTCAAGATGTCCGTATCTCTTGCATTACGCGGTGTCCTTTTGAAAGGAGCCAATGAATCCGGAGACAACTCACCGCTGGATTTCAGGAAGTTCTATGCGGATCCCAATTTGAACATGACATATACAGTGTCGCCCGAAAATGATTTGATGCTCATTGCTTCCTGCAGCCATAACTATGGGAACATAACTTCATTACTGACCAACCCGGTGATGCACGATTACCGCAGGGTGTCTTCCCAGCCGGGAACGCTCAGCCAGAGCCGCATCATCTCATCCACTTTTTCATGGCGCTACAACAATCCCATCTCACTGTGGTTCGGATCGTGGTCGTTGGGGTATAACGATATGCTCAACAACCTCATGTCGTCATTATACTATACTGGAGACAGTTCAACGTCCTCCTTCGTGAACAGTGACAATCATTCGCAGACTGTATCATCCAATGCGGAACTCTCAAAAAGAGTCTCTTCAATCAAAGGTAAATTCACTGTCAGGGGTGGCTGGAACTGGAGCAAGAGCGGAATGATTCAACAGGATATGGTCATAACCTATTATGGTACCGGATTCAATGCAGGGGCTGATGTCAATCTGCAGCCGGTCGATTGGATGGAATCCAGCCTTTCGGCAAACTGGCGTATGACAAGTTCCCGATATGCCTCCGTCAATAACGCCTACCGGAACTTCACCGGGAGTGCTACGATTACCTTCTATCCAACAAAGACTTTCACCATAAGGCTAAACGGGGACTACTCCCATTTGCAACTCTCTGACGGAAGCTATAAAGACCTGACCCTTTTCGATGCTTACCTCTCGTATAAGATTGGGGCTTTCACCCTTAGCTTGACAGCCAACAACATCCTGGATCAAAAGCACTATGCCTATACAGTTGTCAGCGGTCTTGACACTCATAGTTACGACTATACCCTTCGCCCGAGGGAAATCTATCTTTCCTTATCCTTTACGTTTTAGGTACAGCATAGCTGATAAGGGTTTCTGGACATAGCGAAGTTGTTCAACAAACTGGTATTTTAGGACCCCAGAAAACAAAGTTTGTTTGTCTAAACAGGCATTATTTTCTTTAATGTATTGATAATCAATATATAATAACATCTTTAATGAAGAGGAATATTAAGTCTTATAACTGACTGGAATACAATTATTTAAATGAACAACACGGCAGAACTTTCAGGTTCTGCCGTATTGTTTTTGCTTACCCTATACAATGCACCGTCACGTCCTCCGGCGTGCATAACGTCCTAAAAGCGGGACGATATGCACCGTTGCTGAAGATTCACGAAATTCAAGTTTATTAAAACGTAGTCTTGGTTGAGTGAGAGAAAATATCTATACTTGCAACCTAAAAGGACCTTTAGTCCAGATGAATCAATAGCAGTTTCACAATCAGACAACCATTAACCCTAATAACAACAAGAATATGGCAAACAAATATGCGGGCACCCAGACCGAAAAGAACCTGGAAGCCGCCTTCGCCGGCGAATCTATGGCGCGTAACAAATACACCTATTTTGCATCGAAAGCAAAGAAGGATGGTTTTGAACAGATCGCCGAGCTTTTCCTGAAAACGGCCGACAATGAGAAGGAACACGCCAAGTTGTGGTACAAAGAGCTGCATGACGGCATCGGCACCACGGCAGAGAACCTGCTGGATGCAGCCGAAGGCGAAAACTACGAGTGGACCGACATGTATGAGGGATTCGCTAAGACGGCCGAAGCAGAAGGCTTCAAGGCGCTGGCCATCAAGTTCCGCCTGGTGGCGGCCATCGAGAAGCGCCACGAAGAGCGCTATCGTGCCCTGCTGAAGAACGTGGAGACAGCCGCAGTCTTCGAGAGAAGCGAGGTGAAGGTGTGGGAGTGCCGCAACTGCGGTCATATCGTCGTGGGCACCAAAGCCCCCGAGATCTGTCCGACCTGCGCCCATCCCAAGTCCTTCTTCGAGATCCACATGGACAATTTTTAATAAAGCCGGATAGCTTTATCGACCTTTTCAAACGAGGCGCGCCGGGATTCGGTGCGCCTCGTTCTATAAACTTCATTCCTGCTTCTGCAGGCCTGTCAGGCAGCCGTTTTCACCCTTTCAACAGCCTGGGAGATATTGATCAGATAATCTCCCATCCCCTCCAGTTCGGCAATCGTATCCAGATAGAGCGTACTGCTGACATATGGGCCGTGGCCGCTCTCGATCCGAGCGAATTCTTCGTCGCGCAAACGATCCCTCAGTCTGTTTATGGCACGCTCATCTTCAACGGCCCGGGTCATGTCCGCGTGCCGGGCCTCATCGTCTATCATCTTCAGGTTACAAAGCATCGTATCATATGCCTTACCCAGGACCTGAAGCATTTGCATGATACCGTCCCTCTTTTCCGGGCTCAGGCTGTCGCCGCTTTCCTTGAAACGGAAGAGGATGCGGCTGATGCATTCCCCGCTGTCGCCCAGGCTCTCCAACTCGGAAATAATCCGGAAAAGAGCTTTCGCGAGCATGGAGGTATGCTGACTGGTATCATTTTCCATCAAAGATGTCAGAAACGATGCAATTTCCTTTTCAATCCTGTCCGCGATCTCCTCATATTTGACGAGCCGCACCCTTCTTTCTTCAAAGTCTTTGGTCTCCAGATCATGAACGGCTTCCCCGATCATATCGACCTCCCGCTGGGAAACGGTCGCGAAATGAAGCGTCTCGAGCAAAGCCTGCTGGACTCCGAGTTCCGGGGTGTCGACTGGTCCGGCGCTGATGTACCGGAGATGCTCGACTGCTTCTTTTCCGTCCGCTCTAGAGGGGATCAGTTTTCTCACAAGTTGTTCAATGTTCGGGATAAACCAGACAAGGGCCAATGAGTTGATGACATTGAAAAGCGTATGGAACATAGACAGGCCCAGGAGAGGATTGAACGCCCCGATCAAGCCAACCACGGCACGGTCCAGCGCCAGGAAAGGCTTGAACAGGAAGAGGGCCCATATGACGCCGAACACATTGAAAACAGTGTGGGCGATCGCCGCCCGGCGCGCATCGGTATTCCCTATGGCCGCTGCGACATTTGCCGTGATGGTGGTCCCGATGTTCTCGCCCAGCACCATCGCCGCACCCATTTCAAATGAAATCCATTGCTGGTCCAGCATGATGAGGGTGATGGCCATGGTCGCACTGGAAGACTGAAGGACAAGAGTCAGGACCGTGCCGAACAGGACGGCGAGCAGGATGCTGCCAAAACCGAAATTGTTCCAATTCTGTATAAAGGCCAGCGCTTCCGGTGTGCTCTTCAGATCCGGCACGAATGATTTGATGAGTGACAGTCCGAGAAACAGCAGCGAGAAACCGATGATGAACTCTCCGATGTGCCGGTGCTTGTCCTTTTTCATCTGCATGAGAATGAAACCTACGAACAGAAGCGGAATCGACAGGCTTGCGATATCGAACTTGAATCCGAAAACGGATATGATCCATGCGGTGACCGTGGTCCCGATGTTCGCGCCCATGATGACACCGATGGCCTGCCCCAGCGTGAGCAGGCCGGCGCTTACGAAACTGACGACAAATACCGTCGTTGCGCTGGATGACTGGATGATCGCCGTAATCCCGAATCCGGTGAGGATTCCTTTGAAAGGATTTGATGTCATGGCGCCGAGCAGGGAACGGAGCCGGTTGCCGGTCGCTTTCTGGATACCGGCGCTCATCATGTTCATTCCATAGAGGAAGAGGGCCAGGGCGCCGAGCATTTTAATGATTTGTATTACCATCGTCGTTCTGTTTACGGTGCAAAGGAACGAAGACGCTGTTAAGCCTTTATTAAAGGCCGGTTAAGTTTCTGTTAAGCATGTGGGAGCCGTCGCTTTAATGTGTAACTTTGCAATATGGAAGAAATCCTGATCATCGAAGACGACGCAGATCTCAGGGAGATTCTGAAGTTCAGCCTGGAAAGAGCGGGCTACACGACGCTGGAGGCAGGCAGCGCGGAGCACGGTATGGACATGGTGTCCGACAAGACCCGGCTCATCCTGCTGGATGTCATGCTGCCCGGGATTTCCGGATATGAAATGGCGAAATCGCTGCGCGAGAAAGGGTGCAGGACGCCCATCATCTTCCTGACCGCCAGGTCGTCCGAGGAAGATCTCCTCTCCGGCTTCGCTTCCGGAGGGGACGACTATATGAGCAAGCCGTTTTCCACGGCGGAATTGCTGGCACGCATCGGGGCGGTCCTGAAAAGGTCATCGGCAGACCGTTCGGGAGCGGTCTCCTGCGGACCGCTGGTGATCGACCTGGAGACGGAAAAAGTCCTTCTCGACGGGACGGAGATCCGCCTTTCGAGAAAAGAATATGAGATACTCGCCTTCCTGATCCAGAACCAGGGAAAGCTCTTCACACGCAGCCAGATCATCAAAGCGCTCTGGCTGGATGCCCCTTTCGTTATCGACCGGACCGTCGATGTCCACATAGCGCACATCCGTTCAAAGCTGGACGTCCATAAGGGACTCCTGGTCAGCCGGGTGGGTTTCGGATACGGATTGAAGTATGAGGAAGAATAAGACATACGTACAGCAGTTGCTGTTGTATATGGCGGTCGTGGTCGGCGTTTTCGCGCTGGCCGCAGCCGTCTATCAGATGCACAGCGAAAAGAACTACAAGGAACTGATCCTCAAGACGCGTCTCGAGGGATATGCCGACAGAATCGCCATTTTCGGACCGGAAGTGGCCTTGGGCGAAGACGTGCGCGTTACGATGCTCTCCTCGGACGGGATCGTCCTGTACGATTCGGAGGAGCCGGAGCTGTCGAGCAACCACAGCAACCGCCCCGAAATCCTCCAATGCCATGAAGGGCAGCCGAGCTGGGCGATCCGGCACTCGGAAACCGAAGGTCGGGACTACTGCTACCTGGCCAAGAAGGACGGGGACAGGATTATCCGCGTAGCAGTCCCCTACGAAGTAGATCTGAAGCATTTCCTGCGGTCCGATACCATCTACATCGTCGTCGGCGTCCTGTTGTTGCTGCTGTTGCTGGGCCTTATAGGACACTCTATGCTGCGCGGCTACCGTTCCCTGGAGAAGGCGTTGCATGCCGTAGAGAGCGAACGCCGGAACAGCCAGCGTCTCAAGCGGGACATGACACACAACATCGCTCACGAACTGCGGACTCCGGTGAGCAGCCTGCGGGGCTATCTGGAAGCCCTGACAGACTTCGAAGACATGGATGAAGATCGTCGGAAACTGTTCACCCAGAGGGCTTACCTGCAAACGCTCCGCCTGTCGGACCTGCTGAGGGACATCGGGCTGGTCACCAAGATCGAGGAATCCCCGGAAATGATCAAGGTGGAGGAACTGTATCTGAAGGAGATTGTCGACAGCGTGCTGGATGAATTCGCCGAGAAGCTATCTTCACGGAGCATGAGCGTCGAGAACAGCATTCCGGAGAGCCTCCGCATGACGGGCAGTCCCAGCCTGGTCTATGCTATTTTCAGGAACCTGGTGGAGAACAGTTACAAATATGCCGGCGACGGAGCGGCCATCCACATTGAAGCAATGCCCGGGAAATGTATCTACTACGATACCGGCATCGGCGTCCCGCCGGAAATGCTGGACAAGATCTTCGAACGGTTCTACAGGATTCCCGGAATGGTCGGCACGGACTGGAATGAGGATACCGGCAGCGGACTCGGGCTTTCCGTCGTCCGCAATGCCGTCAGTTTCCATGGCGGGACCATCACGGCCCGTTTGAGAGAAGAAGGCGGACTTGAATTTGAAATGTCCCTGAAGCTGTACTGATCCGGAACGCCGGCCTAGTACTTGTTCCCTTTCCCGAGGATCTCCTGGCTGGATATCTTCTTCTTATCCATCGAACGCCAGGCAAAGGCAATGTAGGCCACGACAAACGGGATCAGCAGGGAAACCCAGGACATCACTTTCAACGTAAAATAGCTGGAGCAGCTGTTGGACAGGGTGAGTGAACTCTGCAGGTCGGTGCAGGACGGATAATAGGCCGTCCCGTTGAATCCGGCCAGGAAGAACGCGGCCATCACCACCAGCACACTTCCGGGCATGGCGAACCATATCCCCTTCCGGGACTTGCTGAAGGCGCCCAGGTAGAGGCTATACAGGATCAGCCCGACGCCGGTCAGCAGCATGACCAGCACGGCCGGCATCTCCAGGAGGTTGTGCAGATACTTGAAGCGCTCCATGGAAACGGTCCCGTCAGCGGCAACGGCATATCCCTCCGACAGAAGCAGGAAAAGCAGCCAGGCCAGGAAGCAAAAGAGGAAGGGAAGGCTGCCGACCTTGACGGACCGCCGCATCTGTGCCTCGACGAGTTCGTCGTCGACGTTGTTCAGGATGTACAGTGCGCCGAGGATGGCCGTCAGGAAAGCCAGCGTACAGCCCAGCAGCACGGCCGGAGACTGCGTCAGGGCCTCGAGGCCGTGCCAGCCGCTGCCCCAGGTGCTGATGACCGGGGCGGAGGGGTCGGTGATGGCCATCTTGTTCACGGTGAAATCCGAGCCCGTGAAGAAGGTCCCCACGGCCGTCCCCACCAGGAAGGGTGCGAGGATGCCGTTGACCATCAAAGCAATGCGGAACCCTTTGACGCCCAGCAGGTTCTCCTTCTTGTGCATGAATTCGTACGAGACCGCCTGGAAAACGAACGTCACCAGCAGCAGGATCCATACCCAGTACGCGCCCCCGAAACTGGTGCTGTAGAAAAGCGGGAACGATGCGAAGAAAGCGCCGCCGAATGTCACCAGCGTGGTGAAAGTGAGCTCCCACTTCCGCCCCGTCGAGTTGAGGATCATCCTTTTGCGGGTATCGTCCAGCATACGGCTCCCGAGCTGCAGGTTGGCCCCCTGAACGAACATCAAGGCCACGAGCAGACCGCCCAGCAGGGCGATCAGGACCCACCAATAGTTCTGTAAGAATTCGTAAGACATGGCTTAAAGGGTTTCAGGTTCGATTTCAGGTCCTTTCCGGATGGCTCCGAGCATGATCCGGATCTCGATCACCAGGAACAGCGCGAACACCGCCAGGAAGACGAAGAAGGTCGTCTTCACGGCGCCGGCACTGAGACTGGAAATGGCAACGTTCACGGGAAGGAGCCCCTGGATGGTCCAGGGCTGGCGGCCGACCTCGGCCACGATCCAGCCACTCTGGCCGCAGATGTAAACCAGGGGGATACAGACGATAGCAGCCCAGAGCAGCCAGCGCTTATCGCCGATCTTGCCCTTCCGGGCAAACCAGAAGCAAAGCAGCAGCACCAGGGCGAGCAGCATCCCCAGACCGACCATCAGACGGAAAGCCCAGAAGACAACCCCCACCGGAGGGACCACATCTTCAGGCTTTTCCAGATGGCCGTAGCCCATGTACCGGACGTTGGCCTCCAGGATCCCGCGCGCCGCCGCGGCAGCCTCGGGATCGGATTCACGCAGTTCCCGGTATTCTGCAAGGGCATCCAGGGCCGTGCGCCCCATCGTCATCTTATCCGCCACGGAAGGGATCACATTGCCCTCCCCGTCGGTGTATCCCTGGAGAATGTCGTTGATGCCGGGTACGAAACCGTTGAAATCGTGCGTGGCCAGGAAGGACAGCATCTTGGGGATACGGATCCCCGGGACGACGGTGAAAGCCACTCCCCTGCCGCCATCCTCCAGTCCCTCCGCAGCCGCCAGTTTCATGGGCTGGAACTCCGCGGCATGGACACCGGAAGCATCGCCGGACAGCATGACGGCAACGCTGCCCACCAGGCCCATGATACTGCCGATCAGCATGCTCTTCCTGGCGAATTGCTTCTGCCGGCCTCTCAGCAGATACCAGGCGCTCACACCCACCACGAACACCCCGCCGGTCACCCATCCGCTGGTCACGGAATGGAAAAACTTGCTCACCGCCACCGGATTGGAGACCACTTCCCAGAACGCCGAGGCCGAAGCCATCTCGCTGCGGACCGTGTCGGGGTTGAACGTCGTTCCCACCGGATTCTGCATCCATCCGTTGGCGACGAGGATCCAGTAGGCCGAAATGGTTGCGCCGATACCCGTAAGCCAGGTCGATGTCAGGTGGAACCGGGGCGAGACCTTCTCCCATCCGAAGAACATCACGGCAAAGAAGGTGGCTTCCATAAAGAAAGCCAGAATCCCCTCGATGGCGAGCGGGGCGCCGAACATGTCGCCCACGAACCAGGAATAGTTGCTCCAGTTGGTACCGAACTCAAATTCCAGGATAATGCCCGTGGCAATGCCCACGGCAAAGTTCACGGCAAAGATCTTCATCCAGAATTTCGCGGCTTTTTTCCAGAACTCGTCTTTCCTGACAAGGAAGAGGGTCTCCATGACCGCCATCACCAGGGCCAGGCCCAGGGTGAGGGGGACAAATAACCAGTGATAGGCTGCGGTCATTGCAAATTGGATCCGCGACCAAATGACAACATCCATAACTTATTGAATCTTAAGTGTATCTGCGCTGTGTGAGATGAGTCTTTCCCCGACCTGTTCGCTTTTCTGCACATCCGTCATCCCGCGCATGGCAGGCTTGAAGAAAAAGACGCGGAGGATGGCGAACATGATGAAAAGCTTGAGGACGATGAGCCAGACCAGCGGCCGCCCCCAGGTCATATTCCTGAATCCGTCCCGGTAGAGGATCCAGAAAGAAGAAAAAAACTGACGGATCTTTTTCATCCTCTCAAAGATACACATTTCTCCCTGCAAAATATACACGGGACAAAGAAATCTCACCCCCTTTGGCAATTGCAATCTTGGAAAAAGACTTGTAGCTTTGTGCATTCTTTGACGAAAAACAAATGGACGCTATCCTTACCGCTTTATTGATACCGTTTCTGGGCACCAGCCTCGGCGCCGCCTTCGTCTTCTTCATGAAGAAAGAGATGCCGGAGCTGCTGCAGAAGATCCTGCTGGGTTTCGCTTCCGGCGTGATGGTGGCCGCCTCCGTGTGGTCGCTGTTGATCCCGGGAATGGAGTTGGGCGGCGTCTGGCCCGTCACCATCGGGCTGCTGGGCGGCTTCGCCTTCCTGTTGCTGATCGACCAGGTGACGCCGCACCTGCACCCCGTCGGCGGTCCGGAAGGCCCCAAGAGCAAGCTTTCCAAGACCACGATGCTGGCCCTGGCCGTCACGATACACAATTTCCCGGAAGGGATGGCGGTCGGCGTGGCGATTGCCGGAGCGCTCAGCGGCGGAGCCGGGATGACGGCCGCCGGGGCGCTGGCGCTTTCGCTGGGCATCGCCATCCAGAACATTCCCGAGGGAGCCATCATATCCATGCCGCTGCGGGCTGCCGGGAACAGCCGCTGGAAATCTTTCTGGGTGGGCGCCCTGAGCGGCATCGTCGAACCCGTCGGCGGTGCGCTGGTGATCCTGCTGGCCGCGGCGGTGACCCCGATGATGCCGTATCTGCTGGCATTCGCCGCAGGCGCGATGCTCTATGTCGTGGTGGAGGAACTGGTCCCCGAAGCGTCCCAGGGCAGGCACTCGAACATCGCTACGGTGGGATTTGCCGTCGGGTTCGCCCTGATGATGGTCCTGGATGTCGTAATGGGATAAGAGATGGCCATCCGTCTTCATTATACCGAACAGGGAACGGGATTCCCCCTGATTCTGCTTCATGGGAACGGGGAGGACGGAAGCTACTTCGTCCACCAGACGGGCCCCTTCGCACAGCATTTCCGGGTCATCGCGGTGGACACCCGGGGACACGGCCGGTCCCCCCGCGGCGATGCCCCGTTCACCATCCGCCAGTTTGCGGATGACCTGCTCGCCTTCATGGACCGGCACGGCATCGGGAAAGCCCATCTCCTCGGTTTTTCCGACGGCGGGAATATCGCGATGGTCTTTGCCCTGGCACACCCGGAACGCGTAGGGAAACTGATCCTGAACGGCGCCAACCTGGACGCCTCCGGCGTTAAAAGAAGCGTGCAGGTCCCCATCGGGATCGGCTATCGGATTGCCCGCCTGTTTGCCGGAAAAAGCCCGAAAGCCAGGAAGAATGCCGAAATGCTGGGCCTGATGGTCCATGACCCCGATGTCAAAGCGGGAGAACTCTCGCGGATCCAAAACCCGACGCTGGTGATCGCCGGAGAAAAAGACATGATCAAAGCCGGCCACACCCGGCTGATCGCGGAATCCATTCCCGGTGCGGAGCTTTCCATCCTCCCGGGCGACCATTTCATCGCAAGCAAGAATCCGCAAGCCTTCAACGAAGCCGTGTTGCGCTTCCTGCTCGACACCTGAGCCCGCTCCGGGATCAGAACACCTCCAGCTCGGCGAGGGCGCAGCGGTATGCCCGCTCGGCTTCCAGCGTCTGCTCCAGGGCTTCGAAGTACAGGTCGTTCTCGACCAGGTAGTCGATCATCGAGATCTCGCCCCGCGTAAGCGCATCGAGCAGGTAATCCTGATAATCGGTGTCGGACAGCGATGCGCGCATCATCTCGGCGTGGGCCTTCATCGCGGCAGCCTGCCGGTACAGGTCCTTCAGCTCCTGAAAAAACGCCTGCTGCGCGGCATCCTGGCGGGACTGCGCGGCGGCGACGCCCGCCCGTGCACGCTTCACCCGGTTCGCTCCGCTCCAAAGCGGGATATTCAGTCCCACGGTCACGCCGCGGAATTTCTCCTCCGCGTGGATCTCGCTCATGTATCCCACCGTCAGCTCCGGCATCGTGGAGAGCCGGTCGATGGCAAGCTGCTGCTGCCCGAGCTCGAGTTCCTTGCGGACATGCGCGAGGACCGGATTCTTGGCGGACGCCTCGGAGAACCAGGTCTCGAAGTCCGGAGGCAGCGTGTCGGCCAGGTCGTAGGCGGTGGGGGTGAAAGGCAGCTCCTTCCCGCCGTTCAAGGCGGTCAGGCGCGACAGCAGGGACAGCCGTTCGTTCTCGGTCTGATTGACCTGTCCCCGGACAGCGGCCTGATGGAGTTTGGCCTTGTTCAGGTCCAGGATGGTCGATCCCCCGGCCTCCATCCGCCGCTCATAGGATTCCACCAGGACGGATGCGCGGGAAAGGTGGTCGTTGAGTTCCTGCAGGAGCCTGTGGTGATGGATCAGATCTATGCAGAGATGGCGGGCTTCCTGCCGGAGTTCCAGCCGACGGGCCTTGTAATCCAGGGCGGAGAGCTCGTCCAGGCTGGCGGCCATACCGGCCCGCTTCCCGCTCAGCGTCGGGAAGTCGAAAGATTGGGAGACCCGCACGTCATGGCGGTTCCCCAGGCCGTTGCTCCAGAGATAGTTGAACTCTACCTCCGGATCCGCAAGCAGTGCCTCCGAGCGGTTGGCGAGCCGCTCCTCGTCGAGGGCGGCCGCCGCGGCCTTCAGATCCGGATTGTTCTCCTCGATCTCCCGCAGCAGCGCCTCCACTCCCTGGCCGTAGGCGCCCAGGACGGCGCACATTCCCAGAATGATCAGAAAGAGCCTTTTCATGATTTGTCTTTTTTCTTGTTCGTGATGAGGTACATGACCGGAATGACGAACCCGTTCAGGAGGGTCGAGGACAGCAGGCCGCCCAGGATGACCTTCGCCATCGGAGACTGGATTTCGTTGCCCGGCAGTTCGCCGCCCAGGGCCAGGGGCAGCAGGGCCAGGGCCGAGGTGACCGCCGTCATCAGGATGGGATTCAGGCGGTCGAGCGAACCGGTCACGATCGTCCCGGTCACGGACATCCCCTCAGCGGCAAGGGCATTGTAGCGGTCGATGAGCAGCATCCCGTTGCGCGTCGCGATTCCGAACAGGGAAATGAAGCCGATGATGGCGGGGATGCTCAGGATCCCTTCGGTAAAGAAGACCGTCATCACGCCGCCGATCAGCGCCAGGGGAAGATTCAGCAGCACGATCAGCGCCTGCCCCGTGTCCTTGAATTCGCCCAGCAGCAGCATGAAGATGATCAGCAGGCTGAACAAGCTCACAAGCGCGATGGTGCGGGACGCCCGCTCCTCGCTCTCGAACTGGCCGCCGTATTCGATCCGATAGTCGTCGGGCAGGGTGATCTGTCCGGCGATTTCCCGCCGTATGGCGGCCACGGCCTTGGCCAGTTCGCCGTTCGCGGCGTTGCAGGAGACCACGAGCTTGCGGCTGAGGTTCTCCCGGCTGATGGTATTCGGGCCCGCCGACGAGACCACGTCGGCGACATAGCTCAGGGGGACCTTGCCCCCTGCGGGCGTGTCGATCATCAGGTCTTCGATGCGTTCCATCGAGGACTTGGCATCTCCCTTGACCTTGAGGGTCAGGTCGAAGGCGCGGTTGCCCTCGTAAACGGTCGAGACAGGCTCCCCTTCCAGCATCACTTTGACGAAGCCGGCGAACTCCGGAAGCGTGATCCCGTAGCGGGAAAGCATCTCGCGCCGCGGCACGATGTTCAGCTCGGGCCGGGTCACCTGCTGCTCCACATTGATGTCGGTGATGCCCTCGATCCCGCCGATGGCCGATTTGATCTGCTGGCCGATGCCGTACATCTTGTTCAGGTCGGTGCCGAAGACTTTGATGGCGATGTTTGCCTGGGTGCCCGACAGCATCGCGTCGATCCGGTGGGAGATGGGGCCGCCGATCTCCAGGTTGACGCCCGGCAGCACGGACAGCTTTTCGCGTACTTCTTCGACCAGCTTGCGCTTGCTCTTTCCCTTCAGCACGAAGGGGCATTCGAATTCGGAGCAGTTGACCCCGAACGCATGCTCGTCCAGCTCGGCGCGGCCGGTCTTGCGGCCGACCGTCTGGATCTCCGGGATGCTCATGAGGATCTCTTCGGCCTGACGGCCGAGCCGGTCGGACTCCTCGATGGAGATGCCCGGCACGGAACTCATGGCGATGGTGAACGAGCCCTCGTTGAAGGCCGGCAGGAAACTGCGGCCCAGGGACAGGAACATGATCACCGCCGCCACGAACAGGGCGGCCACGGTCCCGATAACGAGTCTCCAGTGCTGCAGCGCCCATGCCAGGGCCTTCTCATAGCCTTTCTTGAGCCAGCGCACCAGGGGCGCCTCCCGGGGCGCCCGTCCGTCCTCCGGGCCGTCGGGCTCCATCTCGCGGGCAAGCAGCCGGGAACTCAGCACCGGGGTTACGGTCAGCGCCACGAGGGTGGACGTACACAGGGATATGATGAATGCGATCCCGAGCGGCTTCAGCATGCGGCCCTCCATTCCGGACAGGAAGAACAGCGGCAGGAAGCACGCGATGATGATCAGGGTCGAATTGAGCATCGGCATGCGGACTTCCTTCGATGCGTCGTAAACCACCTGCAGGACGCTCCGGCCCGTCTGACCGCGCGACGCGCGCAACCGTTTGAAGACGTTCTCCACGTCCACGATGGAATCGTCCACCAGCGAGCCGATGGCGATGGCGATGCCTCCCAGGCTCATCGTATTGATGGTCAGTCCCATCCAGCGGGTCACCAGCAGGGTGATGAGGATGGAGAGCGGAATCGAAACCAGGGAGATGAGGGTGGTCCTCCAGTTCATCAGGAAGACGAAAAGGACCAGCACCACGAAGATGCCGCCTTCCAGCAGCGATTTCTTCACGTTGCCGATGGAACCCTCGATGAAGCGGGACTGGCGGAAAATCCCGGAATTGATCCGCACGTCCCCGGGAACGACGGACTGGATGTCCGCGAGCTCCCGGTCGAGTTTGCGCGTCAATTCCAGCGAAGAAGTGTTCGGCTGCTTGGTGACGGTCATGATGACCGCCGGCCGGCCGTCGTTGGAAGCGACGCCGAGGACCGGGGTCTTGGGGCCGACCGTGACCTCGGCGATGGCCTCGAGCGTGAGCGGGAGACCCTTGGCGTCGGTCTTCACGACGGCTTTCTTCAGCTGTCCGATATCGTTGGTGGAGAGCACGCCCCGGACGATATATTCGTTGCCGTATTCATACAGGGTGCCGCCGGGGGCGTTCTGGTTCATGCCCTTGACCGCATCGATCACCTCGTCCATGGACACGCCGAAGTGGCGCATGCGCCCGGGATCCAGCAGGATCTGGTATTCCTTAATGTCCCCGCCCATCACGGCCACCTGGGCGACGCCGCCCAGGGAAAGGAGCCGCGGGCGGATGGTCCAGTCGGCCATCGTGCGAAGGTCCTGCATCGAGGTGGTGTCCGCCGTGAGGCCGATGATCATCAGTTCCCCCAGGATGGACGCCTGCGGGCCGAGGGTGGGATTGCCCACGCCCGAGGGCAGGTCCGAACCGACCATCGCGATTTTTTCGCTGACGATCTGCCGGGCCCGGTAGATGTCTGTTCCCCAGTCGAATTCGATGTTGACGATGGAGAATCCCGTCGTGGACGACGAGCGTACCCGACGGACGTTGGTGGCGCCGTTGACGGCGGTCTCGATCGGGAAGGTCACGAGGCGCTCCACTTCTTCCGGGGCCATCCCCTCGGCCTCCGTCATCACGACCACGGTCGGGGCGTTCAGGTCGGGGAACACGTCCACTTCCGAGTGGCTCGCCGAATACAGGCCCGCCACCATGCACAGGACGGCGATCACCAGGACGACGGCCCGGTTGTTGAGCGAGAATGCGATGATCTTGTTCAGAAGACCATTCTCCGGCTGTATCCGTTCCATGGGCTAGTGGCTGTGCGTGTGGCCGGCGGGAACGGAGGTGACACCGGCAAGTTTGACATGGACCGCCCCCGCCACGACGACCAGCTCGCCCGCCCGGAGGCCCCGCAGGATCGGGACGCGGCTGCCGTCCGACTGTCCGAGGCTGACTTCCCGCTTCTCGAAGCAGTCGTCGTCATCCTCCCCGCGGACAAAGACATAATGGACGCCCTGATCCTCCACGACCGCGGCCAGGGGCACGGAAATACAGTTCCGCGAGGCCGAAGTCTTGAGGTACACGTCCACATACGAGCCGGGCACGAAGTCGCCCCTGTTGTCGAAATCGAAAAGGACCGGAATGTAGAAATCCCCGTCGGAAGCCCTTCCGTAACTGACGAGCCGCCCGCCCAGCTCGCTGAGGCTGTATGCCTTGTCGCCATAGGAAGTGACGAAGTCGGCGTCGCGGACCTGGGCGATCCGGCCATAGTATTTTTCGGACACGTCCGCCCGCAGCCTGAGCCGGCGGTTGCTGCTCACGGTGGCGATCGGCGTCCCGGCCTCCACATAGTCGCCATTCCGGACAATCAGGCTCTTGACAAAGCCGGACAGCGGAGAGGCGACGACCACGGCGCCGTCTGCGGTACCGTCTGCGGCAAGCGCCTCGTACTCCACCCGGGCGTGTTCGTAGGCCATCCGGCTCTGGTCCAGGTGGCTTTCGCTGACGATGTTGTTCTCGCGGAGCTGCCGGTCGCGTTCATATTCTTTCCGGGCCGTCTCCAGGGTGATCCCGGCTTTGGCGAGCTTGTCGCCGGAGCCGACTCCGCGCGTGGAAATGGTGGCGATCCGGGCGCCCTTGGCAACGGGAGATCCCTCTCCCAGGCTGCCCAGGCTGACGATTCCTTCGCTCTTGGCCACGACGGTCATCTCGTCGCCGGCGGAGGAGACGATCTGGCCGCTGGTGCGGATCACTTCGCTGAAAGGGCCTTCCGACACCGCTTCCACGCGGATCCCCAGCAGCTCCTGCCGCTCGGGAGTGATTTCGATGTGACCGTGGGTATGCGCGTGCTCATGCGCTTCATGCTCGTGTTCGTGCCCGTGATCATGACCGTGTTCGCGAGAGCCACAGCCGTTCAGCACGGCGCACAGCGCCATCATGGCGATCAATGCTTTTCTCATCAGATACTGATTCATGAGAAGCAAAGATACGCCCCCGCGCGTGCAACCGGGTTGCAAAGAACACTTCCCCGGCCTCTCCGCCAGGTCTCAGAAGAGGAAATCCAGGCTCGCGCCGTCCGCCCGCACGTCCAGGGTCACCGGGGCGCCCATGACCAGCGGCAGGTTCACCTCGCCGTGGCCGGCGGGAAAACCGCACAGCACGGGGACACCCCAGTCCGGAAGGATGCGCAGGATCATTTCTTCCACGCTCCCGTAGGTGAACTCCCCGGCACAGTCGGTAAACTCCCCCAGGATGATGCCGCGGCAGCGGTCCGCCAGGCCGCGCAGCAGCAGCATGCGGAGCATCCGGTCGATGTGGTGCATCGACTCCTCGATCTCTTCGAAAAAGAGGATGAAACCATTCCGGCGCGTGACGTCCGCCCAGGTCTCCAGCAAGGGCACGAGCGTGCTCAGATTGCCTCCTACAAGCGTCCCGGAGGCCTTTCCGGGCCGGCTCAGCGGATGCGGAGGCAGTTTGTATCCGGGCACGGTCCCGAGCAGCAGCTCGTGCAGCCGCAGGCAGCTCTCGTCTTTGCCGGAGGCGGCGGCCAGCATCGAATCCATGGGACCATGGATGGACATGACGCCGGCGCAGGCTTCCATGCTGAGGAGCGTGGTGATGTCACTGAAACCCACCAGCCATTTCGGATCGGCCGTGAAATCCTCCGCCGTGAGCGCTTCCACGAAATGGAAGGTGCCGTAACCGCCGCGGTTGCACACGATCGCCCGGACCGTCGGATCACGCAGCGCCGCGCGAAGGTCGGCGAGGCGCTCGGCATCCGTGCCGGCGTACCTCCCCGCGTCCAGGCACCGCACATGGGCGCCGACCGTCAGTTCGAAACCCCAGAGATGCAGGACCTCCGCTGCCCTGTCGAGGTTCTCGTCCGGGGTATAATAGGCTGGGGAGACCATGGCGATCCTGTCGCCGGGCCGCAGGAACGGCGGAGCGATGCACTTAATTCCGGATGCCATACAGATATGCAAGCAGGGCGGTCTTGCCGCGCATGGTTTCACGCGGGGTGAACTCGCCGTTCACCCAGAGATAACGTTGATTGAAGAAAGACTCCTGACGGGGCCAGCCGGCGTTCCAGTCGGGGTAACAGCGCGTGAGCAGGATCTGCGCATCGCCGCCGTCGCCGCGCGACCAGGTCTCCGTGCCGTTGAAAGGCGTCTGGCCGGGATGCGTGCCGGGCTCGCCGTCGTTGCGGCCGGTAGAGTAGCAGTCGGTGATGTGGCGCTGTCCCAGGCCCGTCATCTCCACGGTGTTGGACGGGTTGCGGCCCAGGCCCCAGCCCGCTTCCTGGTACATCGCCTGCTCGAGCGTGCTGCGCTCTTCGGCCGAGTCGGAACAGGAATGCAGGAGCATGACCAGCTGGAGGTTCTCATTCGTCTGCCAGCGGGCGTCGGAGCTGCTGCGGCGCGACGGCCGCTCGCTCCAGCGGTCCAGGTGGTCCGCCCGGGCCTGTGCGCGCACGGCGGCGACCATGTTGCGGTACAGCGCGGGATAATGGCGCTCATGCGGGCACATCAGGTAGGCGGCCGTGCCCCAGAGCTGGTACCAGGCGCCCCGGAAGCCGGTCTTGATGACCGGTGCGTCGGGGGCCGTGACCGCGCTCTCCTCCGCGAGGATGTCCTCCCAGGCACGCTCCCCCGTCACGTTGTACAGGAAGGCCGCCGCCATCTGGCGGAAATCCCGCCCGCGCATCTGTTCGTTGCCGATGCCTTGCGTGACGTCCAGCTGGAGGTCCTCCTGCCGCTCGGCGAAGCGGAAAGCCTTCTCCGCCTCGGCGGTGTATTCCTCGCGCAGGGCGGCATTCCCCTGCACGCGGAAGGCGTCCGCAAGCATGGCGCAGTTGGCCGCATTGGCCCAGGCGGCCATGGTCGTGCAGCCGGCCTGGAACATCACGGTCCAGTCCTTGTCGGGATTCGTGACGCCCTGGGAATAAGCCTCCCCGTCGCGGATGCTCAGGAAGAAGTCCACCTCGTTGCGGGCCTCGTCGATCAGGTCCGGGATGCCGTTGCCGCTTTCGCGGATGCCGGTGTTGTCTTCCGACAGGCGCCCGCCGGTGAGCAGGTACGGCAGCAGCAGGTCATAGATATTGGACACGTGCGCCAGGTGGCGGTCCCAGTCGAAGGCGTCGGAATGGCCGCCGCGCACGTCGGGGTTGACGGGGTTGCCGGGCAGGCGGTGCTGCCAGAAGGCGGACGCTTCCTTCGCCTTGAAATGCGGCTCGTCCCAGACATCCCCGCGCAGCTGCCGCCAGTCGGGGTGCCAGGGCTGCAGGTCCGTCTTGTACACGACGAATCCCTCCGGGTCCTCGCCCGGAACGAAGCGCGGCTGGCGCGGCACGGGGCTGATGCGCGGGTCGACGGGCTCTCCCAGACGCATATAGTAGTAGCCGCGCACCGAGAAGCGGTACGGTTCCCAGTAGATCTCCGGATCGATGTCGAAGTCCATGCTGCAGCCCACGTCCTCGACCACGAGGCGGTAGCGGCCCGGGGCGGATTCCCGGAAATCGACGTTCCACACGGTGCTGCCCGTGAGGTCCTTGCCGCCGGCTTCGCGGGCGCTCTCCGACGCTTCCTTCCAGCGCTTCACCTCTCCCACGGCGCGCGAATCGCCGGTCGCGACATTGTACAGATAGACCCGCTTGCCCTCGAAGGCGCTGTAGTCCCGCTCTCCCCCGTCGCCCAGCCACAGGTACAGGTCGGCCGTCTTGACGCTCTCCGCCGGCGTGTAGCCGAGGATGTTGACGTGCACCGCCTCGGACTGCGCGGACCAGATGTCATAGCGGATGCTGGCGGCCGCGACGTCGGACCCCAGGCCGGCGGGAATGCCGACCGTGTAGGTGCAGCCCTGCTTCATCGGAGCGGGCAGGCGCAGGAAGATCCAGTGGTCCAGCTCGCTGGCGAGGGTGTGGTCGGTGTTCATCGGCTTGGACTTGCGGTAGGCGGCAAGGGGGCTTCTCCCGCCGCGGAAAGAACGGTCGTCGGAGGAACTGACCGACCAGTCTTCCGCCGAAGCGGCCAGGCGCGTGTCCAGCCGGGGCAGGAAGACCTTCATCGTGTCGTCTCCCTCGGCGAAAGAGTGGCCGAGATAGGCGCTCGGGCCCGTGGCGTCGTCGCGGTAGCGCACCTCGCCGTCGCGGAAGTGAAGCATCAGGTAGTCCTTGTCAACAACCTGTATGCCAAGGAAATGTGTGGCCTGTACCCGCTGTGGGAGCAAAACGGCCAGCACGAGAATCAGCGGCAAGCTGAAACGGTTCATCAGTCGTGTCATATCCGTGCTAGGGTTTCAATCATTCTTTCTTCCGGATCGAAGGGCCTCAGCTCGTCCAGTCCCATCCCTTCGACGGCCATCCCGAGGATGTCCGCTTCGGGGACGTCCGTCCGGCGCCGCAGTTTGCCCAGGAAATGGCGCCCCGCGTCCAGCAGGACCTTTTTCGGGACAAGTCCCACGATCTCCGTACCCGTGACGCGCAAGCCGCGGGCCGCCGCAGCGCGGCAAACCGTTTCGAAAGCAACGTGCAGGGGCGTCGCGGCGATGTCCGTGATGTTCATCGACACCTGGGCGATACCGTATTCTTCGATGTACCAGCCAATGGCCTTGCAGCCCTTCAGGATGCCGGGAATCCGCCTGCCGTCCGGGCCTTTGCGGCCCGATTCGCGTACGTCGCACGCCACCGCAGACGCTCCGGGCACCGAGGTCGTGTCGAGGTTGAAGTTGACAGCGATGAGAAAGTCGCGGGCGCCCACCTGGGAGGCGCCGCTCCGCTGCGCGCGTTCGTCCCATTCTCCGCAGAAGTCGGGCCGGCGGACCGGATCCGTGAACTTCTCCGGCAAAGCCTCGTATCCGCCTGCCCGGCACAGCGCCAGGTTCTTTCGTTCCGGCCTGAACGCCGCCGCTTCGTAGCAGTAGCAGGGAATGCCGAGCTCCCGGTACATCCGTTCCGCGAGGGCGCGGGCGAGCACCGCACATTCCTCCAGCGTAACGCCCGCAACGGGCACCAGCGGCAGGACGTCGATGGCGCCGCTGCGCGGATGGTTGCCGTGGTGACGGCGCATGTCAATCAGCTCCTGCGCCTTCGCACTGCCCCGGAAAGCCGCTTCAACCACATCTTCCGGCTCCCCCACGAAGGTCACGACCGTGCGGTTCGCCGCCTCGCCGGGATCGACGTTCAGCAGCTTGATGCCGGCGACGGAAGAAATGGCTCCCGCGATGGCGTCGATGACAGACCGGTCACGGCCTTCGCTGAAGTTGGGTACGCACTCGATGATTTTTTTCATGGTAAGGCAGGCGGTATAGTCTTCAAATATATCGATTTTTCGTATCTTCGCAAACTATTATGTCCGGAATGAATCATTCCCTGTCCGCCCTGGCCGTACTGGCAGCCGCCCTGCTGTGCATCCTCGGTTTCGCCCGTTTCTGCCCCGCGCAGGACCCTGGAAAGGGCCCGAAGCGTGTCGAACTGCCCGCCTGGATCCGGCCGGACGCGGACACGCTCGCCATCCCGCCCATCCCCGCGCCCGCCCCGATCCCCGAACCCGCCGGCCCGGACACCAGCGCCCACAGGATCCTGTTCGTGGGAGACTCGATGGTGGAAGGCCTGCGCTACCGGCTCTCGCAGTACGCCGTGGCCAACGGCCACACGATGCAGTGCGTGATCTGGTACAGTTCGTCTTCGAAGTACTGGGCCAAGAGCGACACGCTGAGCCATTTCATCCGGAAGTTCGACCCCACCTACATCTTCCTCTGCATCGGAGCCAACGAGCTGTTCGTCAGGAATCTGGAAGAGCGCGACGCGGCCGTGGGCGAAATCGTCCGGGAAGTCGGCGACCTGCCTTTCATCTGGATCGGCCCGCCCAACTGGAAGCCCGACACAGGCATCAACGACATCCTGCTGGACCATTGCGGCAAGAAGCGCTACTATCCGAGCCTCCGGCTCAAGTACCAGCGCGCCAAGGACGGTGCGCACCCCGTGCTCTCCTCCTACAACATGTGGGCGGACTCCGTGTCCACCTGGCTGCGCGATTCCTCCGCGCATCCGATCCGCTGGGGCATTCCGGAGAAGGACACCCCCAAGACCCACGGCGTGACGATCCTCTCGCCTCCCAAAGATTGACGCCCCATGAATTTCCTCAGCATCGGCTTCTGGGCGGCGTTCTGCGCCTTTTTCCTGATTTATATCTTCGTCAAGAAGTGGTCGCGCACGGCGATGCTCCTGTGGGTGATCGCCTTCGACCTGTTCTTCTTCTGGCAGGCGAACGGCTGGCTGATGCTGCTGCTGCCCGCCACCGCCGCGGTGAATTATTTCCTGACGGAATGGATGCGCCGGGCGGGTGCCTCTGCCCAGCGGGCGGACGGAAATTATTTTTCGGACAGGTTTGCCGAAAAACCAATTTCCGCTCCGCCCTCCGCAACGCCCACGCACGACACCTGCCCACCTTCGCCGTCAGGCGACACCGGCTCCGCTTCGACAACGCCCACGCACG
>JAAYCA010000036.1 GCA_012744435.1 Bacteroidales bacterium | reverse complement strand
GGTAGAATTCGTCGGAACCGTAGATCAGCAGCGTTACGACCTCGTCCGGCAACGCCGCGATGGGTTCATACAGCGAAAAATCATGTTTGCGCGCAATCGCGCGCACCAGGTCGAACTTCCGCCCGTCGCGGATACGCCCCAGCGGGGCGATACCCCCGTCCGCGATGGATTTCCGGGGATCCGGAACGATGGTGTCCATACTCACGTCAGGTACCGTCCCGAGGCCCTTGCAATGGGGGCAATAGCCTTCTGGCGAATTGAAGGAAAAGGTGTGCGGCGCCGGTTCCTGCAGGGAAATGCCGTTCTCCGGATCCACCAGATGCTTGGAATAATGGTGCAGCGCGCCGCTCTCCATATCCAGCACCGCCAGGGAACCTTTTCCGAGTCCCAGGGCGGAAGCGACGGAGCTGCGTACGCGCGCCTCGTCCCCGTCGGAGGGCTTGAGCTTGTCCACGACGAGCTCGATGAAGTGCCCTTTGTAGCGGTCCACGGCCTCCACGTCGTTAAGCTCGCGGATCTCCCCGTCGATACGGGCCTGCAGGTAGCCCTTCTTCCGCAGGGAATCGAAGAGTTCGCGATAGTGGCCCTTCCGGCCGCGCACGAGCGGTGCGAGCAGCAGGCACTTGCGTCCCCGGTATTCCCGCAGGATCAGGTCCACGATCTGGGCGTCGGTGTAACGGACCATTTCCTTGCCGCTCACCGGCGAATAGGCCGTGGAGGCGCGGGCGTACAGCAGGCGCAGGAAGTCGGCGATCTCCGTGATGGTGCCCACCGTAGAGCGGGGATTGCTGCCGGTGGTCTTCTGCTCGATGGCGATGATGGGACTCAGCCCGCTGATGCTCTCCACCTCGGGCTTCTCGAGAATGCCCATGAAGTGCTTGGCATAGGGGGAGAGGGTGTTCATATAACGCCGCTGCCCCTCGGCATAGAGGGTGTCGAATGCGAGCGATGACTTGCCGCTGCCGCTGATCCCGGTGATTACCACAAACTTCCGGCGCGGAATATCAACGTCGACATGCTTGAGGTTGTGGGCCCTGGCGCCACGGATTTCGATCTGGCTCTCTTTCATGGAAGCGAAGACAAAAATACAAAATTTATGGTTAACTTTGTCAAAATCTCCTGCGCACCATGTGGCTTTGGCTTACCGTCTGTTCCGCTCTGCTTCTTGGCTCCTATGATATCGTCAAGAAGCAGGCGCTCAAACGCAACGGGGTCTATTGGATTCTGATCGGCGCCACCGGTCTCACCACCCTCTTCCTCTGCCCCTTCCTCTCGCCGCTCTCCCCGTCGGGCCACCTCCGCCTCATCTTCAAGGCCGTCCTGGTCTCGACCTCCTGGGTGTCCGGGCTGATTGCGATGAAGCACCTCCCGCTGACGACGGTCAGCACGATCAAGGCCTCCCGGCCGATGTTCGTGGTCATCTTCTCCATCATCCTCTTCGGCGAGCGCCTCAACGCCCTGCAGTGGCTGGGCGTGGCCATCGTGATGGCCGCCCTCTTCCTGAGTTCCCGCTCCAAGCGGCACGAGACGGACAGGAAGACCTCCGCCAAGGGAATGGTCTATATGATCGTCTCCGTGATTTCCGGCGCGGCAAGCGCCCTTTACGACAAGCACATCATCACAGGTTTCGAGCCCCTGGCGCTCCAGAGCTGGACCAATCTCTATATCACCCTCCTGCTGGCCCTGATTTTGCTGGTCAGGTATTTCACGGACCGGGAACATTTCGAGCCCTTCGTCTGGGACTGGAAGATCCTCCTGATCGCCGTCCTGATCACCGCGGCCGACGCGCTGTACTTCTATGCCGTCAAGCAGCCGGGCGCCATGATGTCCGTGATCTCGACGGTCCGTCGCAGTTCCGTCCTGGTCACCTTCCTGGGCGGCGCGCTGATCCTGAAGGAGGGGCATATCAAGGACAAGGCCCTGGATATGGTCCTGATGATGGCAGGCATCGCCCTGCTGCTCTATGCCACGCAATAAATTTGACAAGATGAAAAGAACCTTTTTCCTCATAGGACTGCTTGGCCTGACGCTCGCCGCGTCCGCCCAGTCCCCCCGTTTCAAACTCGGCAAGTGGACCGAAATCCAGACCGCCATCCTCCAGGAACTGAACCGTTCCTACGTAGACTCGCTGCCCGTGGACCGCATCGAGCGGCGTGGCGTGGACGCCATGCTCGCAGACCTGGACCCGTACACGGTCTATATCCCCGAGGAGGAGAACGAAGACCTGCAGATGCTGATCCACAAGAGTTATGGCGGCATCGGCGCGGTCATCTACAAACCGGACGTACAGGGCAACGTCATCATCAATGAACCTTACGCCGACTCCCCGGCCCAGAAATACGGCCTGGTGTGCGGCGACGAGATCATGGCCATCGACGGGGAATCCGTGGTCGGACTCACTTCCCAGCAGTGCAGCGAAAAGATGCGCGGCGATCCCGGGACACAGGTGGTCTTCCATGTCAAGAAACTGCGCAGCGGGCAGGAGGTGGACGTCACCGTGACCCGCGAGCGCATCAAGCTGGACGATATCGAATACGACGGCATGCTGGACGGCGGCGTGGGCTACATCTCCCAGACCGGTTTCTCCGACGGCGTTGCCGCAGATATGCGCGAACGCGTCATCGCGCTCAAGAAACAGGGCATGAAGACCCTCGTGCTGGACCTGCGCGCCAACGGCGGCGGTCTGATGAACGAGGCCGTGGACATCGTGTCGATCTTCGTACCCAAAGGGTCCGTGGTCGTGTCCGCCAAGGGCAGGGATGCCCGTGCCAGCTACACCCTCAAGACCACGCAGGAGCCCGTCGACACGAAACTGCCGGTGATCGTGCTGGTGGATTCCGGCTCCGCCTCCGCCTCGGAGATCGTGGCGGGCGCGCTCCAGGACATGGACCGCGCCACCATCATGGGCGAGCGCACTTTCGGCAAAGGCCTCGTGCAGAGCATCCGCCCGCTGCCTTACGGCGGCGAGCTCAAGGTTACGACCGCCAAGTACTATACACCCTCCGGCCGCTGCGTGCAGGCCATCGATTACGCCCAGCGGCGGGAAGACGGGAGCGTGGCCGCCATCCCCGACTCGCTGACACAGGAATTCAAGACCGCCCACGGGCGCACGGTGCGCGACGGCGGCGGCATCACCCCGGATGTCAAGCTCGATTTCCGGGAGTACAGCCGGCTGACCTATTCGCTGGTGACCTACGGCATCATCGAGCAGTATGCCCTGGAGTTTGTCAGGAAGCATGAAAGCATCCCCGCGCTGGAGGATTTCCACTTCCGGGACGCCGACTACGAGGATTTCATCGCGTATGCCAAAGACAAGGAATTCGACTACCGTTCCTCCGCCAAGACTTATTTCGACCGGGCGAAAGAGGAACTCCGGCTCGACGGCCTCGATGAAACGATGAAGCCGCAGCTCGATGCCCTGGAGGCCTCGCTCAACATGGAGAAGGAGGATTTCCTGCGCCTTAAGAAAGACGAAATCATTCCTTTCATCGAAGAGGAGATCGCCGTTCGCTACTATTTCCAGAAAGCCGGCGTGCAGATCCGCATCCGCCACGACGATACGCTCCGCCAGGCGCTGGTCAGCGAGCGGATCCAGCAATACTGATGATCCACCGCACCCAGCTCATCATCCTGAACACCACCAAGGTCGGGGAGCGCTCCCTGGTCCTGCACACCCTCAGTGACGAGTGGGGGCGGCGCAGTTTTCTGACCTCCGTCCGGGCAGGGAGCGGCATGGCGCTGTTCCAGCCCCTGAGCATCGTGGACGCCGAGGTTACGGAAAACCCGCGCTCCGATCTGTGGCGGGTCCATGCGCTCTCGGCCTGCCATCCCCTCATGGGCATCCGCACCAGCCCCGAGAAGAATGCCATCACCCTGTTCATGGCGGAGGTGCTTTACCGCACCGTGCGGGAAGGCACCAATGAAAGCGATCTGTTCGCCTGGTGCGAACGCGCTATCCTGACCCTGGACGCCCTCGAAGGCGATTTCGCCAATTACCATCTCCGTTTCCTGCTCGAGTTCGCCGCGGCGCTCGGCTTCTCCCCTTCGCCGGAGGACCTGATGCCCTTCGCCGGGGATCACCTCGCCCAGCTCCGCGCCCTGCTGCAGGCGGACTTCGGCGCCTGCATGCTCGTCCCCCTCAGCGGCGCAACGCGCACGGAGATCGCCCGGATCCTGCTCAAATACCTGGGATACCATACGGAAACCCGCATCGAGGTTCGCTCGCTGCGGGTTTTAGGAGAGTTGTTCCGGTAGCCGTTACTTCACTTCCGTCCAGCGTCCCGGGACGAGGGCGGAGATCTTGTCGTCGTACATGGCCTCGCAGCTCACGGCCGGCAGGTAGAACTTGCCGGGATAGGTGGCGGTGAGCTCGGTGGTGATGGTCACGCTCTGGCCGGCGCCCAGGTCGAAGAAACTGTACACGCGGTCGTCCCGGATGTCCTGGTAGTTGAGGCCGGCCGGGAAGGAGTAGTCCTCGCGGCCGATGCGGTCGTTGCGGATCTCCCAGCCGGACGGGAACTTGTGTGCCAGGGCGAGGTCGCGGGCGGTGGCGGAGCCGGTGTTGGTCACCGTGACCACGGCCTTGAAATCGCGGCCGCGGGAGAGGGTGTCCAGACCGACGGGCTTGCCGTCGCGATCCACGTAGCTGATCTTCATCGACAGGCCGGAGGACTTGGCCTTCTCGGTGCCGGCTTTCGGAATGCCGGTCACGGAGATGACGGCATGGACCGGGCTGCTGCCGCTGTTTGCGATATTCAGTGCGGTCTTGCTGTCACCCTCACCCACGGCGATGTCCTGGCGGACGATGGATTTCTCCGTGCTCAGCTTGTACGTCCGGTCGCCCCCCTTGACGGAAGCGGACACGCCGCCGCCGGCCATCGTGCGGGCATAGTCGCTGATGGCGTAGAGCGACCAGGCGGTGGCCTGCGTGCTCATGTAGCGCTGGCTGTCGTTGAGGTTGGCGGCAACCTTCTCGGCAAGCTCGAAGGCGGCTTCTTTCTGTCCGGTCAGGATGGACGTACGCAGGGCGATGGCCATGTTGCGGTCCACGCTGCCGTAGTAGTCGTAGTAGGTGCCGGCGGCCTCGATGTAAGGCAGGCCGCTGGTGAGCTGGGTGGCTACCTGCTTCTTGCCGTCGCTGGCGAAGGCACCGGCCAGCATCCACACGGCGCTGCGCGGCATCTTCTTGGCCTGCTCGCGCAGGAGGTTCATGGCGCTGCGCTGGGGTTTGCCGGCCACGGCCAGGGAATACAGGCCGTAGGCGCGCACGAACTCGCCTTCCTTCTTGTTGCTGACCACGCTGTTCGTCAGGTAGCGGACCAGGCCGGCCTTGAGGTCGGCCGGCACGGCGTAGCCCTGGTTCTCCGCCTCCTGGAGGAAGTGGAGGGCATAGGCGGTGCCGAACGAAGAAGAGGCGGTGCTGCCCGGCCAGTAGCTCAGCGAGCCGTCGGAGCGGCGATAGCTGTGCAGGCGGTTGATGGCGGCGGTGACATTGCGCGCGCTGCGCTTCACCGTATTTTCGTCGCAATCCATCACCTGGCTCAGGTAGAGCTGCGGGAAGGCGGCGGAAATCGTCTGTTCGACGCAGCCGTAGGGATACTCGATGAGGTATTTGAGGCGGCGTCCCAGGTCGATGGCGGGGATGGAGGAGAGTTCGACGGCGAGGGAATTGGTGCCCGGCAGGCCGAAAAGTTCGGCGGTGGCGTCCTTGTTCTTGCCGGCCTCGAGCAGGAACGACTGCACGCGGGTGATCTCCGGGTTCGGGTTGAGGACATCGATCTCCACCCGGCTGACCGATTTCTCGGAGCCGGCCCTGGCCGTCACGGTGACGTGGGCGATGCCGGTCTGCTCGCCGACCTGGACCTCAAAGTACTCGACCTGCTGGCCGGCCTTGGCGGAATTGACCTGGAGCGAGGACGGACCCTTGACCGTAAGCAGGCCGTCGGTCTCGATATCGAGTTTGACGTTGCCGACGTTGTCTTTGAGGGCGATGACGGTGGACGGAATCCTGATGGTCTCACCCACGCTGAGCGTGCGCGGGAGCGTTGCCTGCACCATGACGGGCTGGGTCACGGCGACATCCTTCGCGGCGCTGCCCTGGGCCTTGCCGTCGGTGGCGATGACCATGGCGCGCATCGAACCGATGTACTGCGGCACCTCGATGCTGTGGGAGGCGGTCTTGCCGGCCTTCAGGTCGAAGGGACCGATGTAGGCGACGACCGGCTTGAAACGCTCGGCGCCCTGGCGCTTCAGCGCACCGCCGGCCTCTTCGTCACCGCCGATGGCGAACAGCTGCTCGATGTGGGCGCCGTAAGCGCCGATGACCGCATCGTAGTCGTCCCAGGTGCGGACGCGAAGCGCTTCCTTGGCATAGAAGGAGGCCCAGGCGTCCGGGGTCTTGAAGCCGGTGAGCGAGAGGAGTCCCTCGTCCACGAGGGCGACGACGTAGCTCATCGCGCGGCCGTCCTTCTCCTTGACCTTGAAGCTGAGGGTGGACTCGGGCTTGGTCTCCGCGGGGATGTCCAGCACCGGGTTCAGGCGGGAAGCGGGATCCTCGACGTTGATGTTCTTCACGCCGTACAAGCGGATCGGGGCGTCGTTGTGGACGTTGCCGTGCGGCTGGATCAGGGCGATGGAGGCATAGGCGTTCGGGGTCATTTCCCTGGTGACGGGGATGCGGATCTCCGTGCTGCCGGCGAAGCATTCCACCCGGCGGGTGCTCAGGATCTTGCCGCCCTTCTCGATGGAGACGAGGGCGCTGGCGCCCGCGGCGGAAGGAATCGTGATGCGGGCGGTCTCGCCGACGGAATATTTCTCCTTGTCGATCAGCATGTTGAGCTCCGTGGAACCTTCGGAGGCGTCAGATGCTTCGCTCGCGTTGACTTCGCAGAGCATGGAGGCGGCATGGCCGCCGCGGGTGTCGGTGACGCGGATGTAGTACAGGCCGTAGGGGGCGTCGGCGAAGTCATAGCTGAAGGAGGCCTTTCCGCCCGAGGTGGAGAAGGTCTTTTCAAAGAGGAGTTCCTTGCTCTTGCCGGCCATATAGCTGGCGATCTGCCCGGAGGCGTCCCACCACCAGCTCCAGTCCACGTGGTAGATCTCGGCGTGCAGACCGGGCACGGTCACGGCCTTGCCCGCGGCGTCCACCGTGGCGACATCGAATTGATGCGCTTTGCCGGCCTGGATGTAGCGGTCGCCCCAGTCGTCCTTGTCCAGTTCGGTCTTGATGCCGACGTAGGCGTTGAACGGGGACATCTTGACGCTGCTGTAGCTCGCGCTGAATTCGCCGCCGGGCTCGAAGGCGCGCAACGTGAATCCGGCATTGAGCAGGCCCGGCGTACTGGCCTTGTTGATGTCGACGGCCGTATTGATGAAGGCGTGGCCTTCTGCGTTGGTCTTGAAATCGTTATAATAGAGGGTCTGGTCGCTGAAGGAGCGGGCTTCGTCGAGGAAGTCGTAGTCCTCCCAGCCCTTGAAGGAAGTGCTGGCGGCGCTGAGCTCGAGGGTGCCGTCGAGCTTGAGGTCGCTGCCCGGGGCGCCGTAGAGCCAGGCCACGGCGATGTCGCCGACGCTCTGGCGGTCCGGCGTGATGAATTCGTCGTCGAAGTGCAGGGTGATGTCAAGCTTGTTGGGCTTGATCGCTTCGATGCGCAGGGTCTTGCTGAAGATCTGGCCGCCCACGCTCACGTCCACGCGCCAGCGCCCGGAGATGGCGTCTTCGGCCGTCTGGAACGGGAAATGGTAGAGATTGGAGGCGGTGGCGGCCTGGGTCAGGGTCTGGGTGACCTGGCCGTCGGGATTGCGCAGCTGGGCCGTGATCGGGTGGCCGGCCGGCAGGGGGGTGTCGTCGAAGAGCGTGACCATGCTGACATGCAGCGTGTCGCCGGGGCGCCAGACTCCGCGCTCCCCGAAAATATAAGCCTTGATGCCGCCTTCGTGCGTGGTGCCGCTGACGTCGAAGTTGCTGGTGGAAAGGGCCTTCTCGTTTTTGAGGTCGAGATAGGCGTATTGCTTGCCGCTGGTCGCCACGACGAAGCGGCCCTGGCCGGAGGCGGGGAAGGAGACATGTCCCTCGCGGTCGCTCTGTCCCTTGGCGAGCTCCTGCTGGGCGAAGTCGTACAGCCTGACGCGGACGCCGGAGGCGGGCTTGCCGGTGAGGATGTCATAGGCGTAGACCTCGGTGCTGCTGTCGCCCTTCTTGGCGATCAGCACAAGATCGCTGGCGAGCAGGTCCACGCTGCGCTCCTCATAGGTTTCGTAGTCGCCGAAGTAAGTGTCGCTGTCCCAGAAGTCCTCTTCCACGAGGGGTTCGCGGCCGCGGATCTCGATGTGGTAGATGGCGCCGGGCTCCGGCTTGATGAGTTCGTCGAGCGCGAGTCCGTAGGTGCGCCATTCACGGATGTGGTCGGCGTCCGTGTCTCCCAGCACGATGGTCGTGTCGCAGACGGTGCCTGCAACCTTGTACAGCTCATAGCGCTTGTCGTAGTCGTCGTACTGCATGAACTGGAGGATGTTGTTGCTGAACACCTTCTTGACGCGTACCTGCGCCTGGGCGTAGGAGACGGATCCGAACAGCAGGTCGAGTCCGCCCGCCGAAGGCAGGATGGAACCCTTGCTGATGAAACGGATGGTGGGGACTTCGGGATCGATGTCTTCCGCGGAAAGCGTCGTGCCTTCCGTGTCGAGCGTCATCTCCGTTTCTCCGCGGACGGCGGAAACGGAGGGTCCGCCGGTCTTCTTGACACCGCTGCCCTGGCAGGCGGCGAGAAGACATGCGACGGCGATCAAAACAAGAGGGAGTCTGACATTTTTCATAGGAAATCGCTACATTTGTTCTTTGAATGTTCAAAGATAAGAAAATACTTCTTATTTCTATTCCTTTCCTGCTGATTGTTTGGTATTTGTTCTGCCTGCCACGCAATCTGTTCAGGCTTCCGCTGTCTGCCACGGCCGTGGCTCAGGACGGGGTGCTGATGGGCGCGCGCATCTCCGCGGACGGCCAGTGGTACTTCCCTCCGGCCGACCATGTGCCGGACAAATTCGCCCGTTGCATCGTGACCTGCGAGGACAAGCGTTTCTGGTGGCACCTGGGCATCGACTACCTGTCCGTCGGGCGGGCGCTGGTGCAGAATCTCACACGCGGAGAAGTGGTCAGCGGCGCGAGTACCCTGACCATGCAGGTGATCCGCCTGAGCCGTCCCGGCGCACCGCGCACCCTCCCCGAGAAGGTCTACGAGATGATCCTGGCCACGCGCCTGGAGATGCGCTGCACGAAGCGGAAAATCCTGCTCCTGTATGCCTCCAACGCTCCTTTCGGGGGCAACGTGGTGGGGCTGGAAGCGGCGGCCTGGCGATATTTCGGCCGCAGCGCCGACGACCTCTCATGGGGGGAAAGCGCGATGCTGGCCGTGCTGCCCAACGCCCCCGGCCTCATCCACCCCGGACGCTCGCGCGACCGCCTGATGGAGAAGCGCAACGCGTTGCTGGACAAGCTCGCGAGCAAGGGAATCATCGACGAAACGGAGTGCCAGCTGGCCAAGGACGAGCCGCTCCCGGACAGACCGCTTCCGATGCCGGACATGGCCTACCACCTGCTGGAGCGCTGCCGGCGCGAACAGGGCGACGGCCCTTTCCGGACCACGCTGGACGCCTCCCTGCAGGAGCGTGTGGGCGCCATCGCGCAGCGGCATTTCGACGTCTATCGCACCAATCTGGTGGACAACATGGGTATCCTGGTGGTGGACGTGCATACCGGGGAGATCCGGGCCTACTACGGCAACACGCGCGGCTGCGCCAGGGGTGTCCGCGGCGCCGACGTGGACATGATCCCGGCGGCGCGCTCCAGCGGCAGCACGCTCAAGCCGCTGCTGTACGCGTCCATGCTGCAGACGGGCGAACTCCTGCCCACGATGCTGGTCAAGGATACCCCATATAATTACAACAACTTCTCGCCGCACAACTACGGCCGCAGCTTCGACGGGGCCGTGCCGGCGCACGAGGTGATCGAGCGTTCGCTCAACGTGCCTTCCGTGCGCATGCTGGAAGAATTCGGCGCGGAGCGCTTCCTGGAGATCCTGCAGGAGATGGGATTCAAGACCATCGACAAGGATGCGGACCATTATGGCCTGTCACTGATCCTCGGCGGCGCCGAGATCTCGCTGGAGACCCTTGCCCGGGCCTATTATTACCTGGCGGCGGAGCTGGCCGGCGACCCGGTCTACGGGGATCTGGGCTATCTGGCCGATGCCCGGCGCGACCGGCTTCCGGCGCGCCGCATCCCCATCAGCCGGGCGGCCACGTGGCTGACGTTCGACGCGCTGTCGAACGCCAACCGCCCCGAGGAGGAGGCTTCCTGGATGGATTTCGCGACGGCGCGCAAGATCGCCTGGAAAACGGGCACGAGCTGGGGCAACCGCGATGCCTGGAGCGTGGGCGTCACGCGCGACTGGGTGGTCGCCGTCTGGGTGGGCAACAGCGACGGCGAGGGCCGCGCCGGCGTGACGGGCGTTTCCTATGCCTCGCCGGTGATGTTCGACGTTTTCTCCGCCCTGTCCGGTGGAGGCGGATGGTTTGCCCGGCCTGCTGACGAGATGACGCAGATCGAAGTCTGCCACGAGAGCGGCTTTCCCGCCAGCGACCTCTGCCCGCACCGCGACACGCTCTGGGTGCCGGACGTGGAGGCGCAGCCCGACATGTGCCGTTACCACCGCCTGGTCCATCTGGACGCGGAAGGGCGCTACCAGGTCAATTCCAGCTGCTGCCCGCCGGAGCGGATGCGCTCCGAAGTGCGTTTCGTGCTGCCTCCCGCGCAGGAGTGGTACTATATGCAGAAACACTTGGATTACAGACCGTTGCCGCCGAAGCACCCGCTCTTCGACGCAGCCTCGTCCGATTATAACCCCATCGATATCATCTACCCCCAGAACGGCATCACCCTCGTGCTCACGCGCGGCCTGTCCGGCACGCAGAACGGGGCGGTCTTCCGCGCGGCCCATTCCGATCCGCAGGCCACGGTCTACTGGCACATCGACGACGAGTACATCGGGCAGACCCGGGGCGAACACGAGATGCACGTCGACCCCCCGCCCGGCGAGCACCGCCTCACCCTGATCGACGGGCAGGGATTCCGACGCACGCACCTGTTCACCATACGCTGATTTTTTCTATATTTGCGCGTTTTTTCTGATTCGCGCTATGCAACAAGGTATTTGGACTGTCTTGATGCTGATCTGCTCGAACGTCTTCATGACGCTTGCGTGGTACGGCCACCTGAAACTGCAGGAGATGAAAATCTCGACCGGCTGGCCGCTGATCCTGGTTATCCTTTTCTCCTGGGGGATCGCTTTCTTCGAATACTGCCTCACCGTCCCGGCCAACCGCATCGGCTTCTCCGGCAACGGCGGTCCCTTCAGCCTGATGCAGCTCAAGGTCATCCAGGAGGTGGTCTCCCTGACCATTTTCACGGTCATCGTCCACTTCCTCTTCCAGGGCCAGCAGTTCCACTGGAACCACCTCGCCGCCTTCGGCTGCCTGGTCCTCGCAGTGTTTTTCGCGTTCCTGAAATAAGGGCTATTCCCCCTTGATCACCACCGGCTCCAGTTCCTCGTCCGGTTCTTCTTCGGGCTCGTTGAAGGGCTCCAGGAAGGGATTCCCGGTGCGTTCGCGGCCGATGGTGGAGTCGGGGCCGTGGCCGGGGAGGATGACCGTGGCGGGGTCGAGCGGCAGGAGGCGTTCCAGGATGGAGCGGATCTCGTCGTCGTATTCGCTGTAGGGAAAGTCGGTGCGGCCGATGGACCCGGCAAACAGGGTGTCGCCGGTGAACAGGATCCCTTCTTCCCGCTCCAGGAAGCAGACGCTGCCGGGGGTGTGGCCGGGCGTGGCAATGACCTCGAAACACATATCCGCGATCTCCAGTTTCTGCCCGTCCCGAAGGGGCTCCCGGCGGAAGCCGTCCTCCGGCAGGCGGATGCGGAATCGCCGTGCCATCTGCTGGTTGTATTCCAGTGCGGCCGTGTCGGCGGGATGCATGTAAACGGGGATGCCGTAGCGGTCCTGCAGCAGCTTCACGCCGAAGATGTGGTCGATGTGGCCATGGGTCAGCAGGATGGCTTCCGGAGTGAGGTTTTCCTGCGCGAGCAGGCCGTCGAGGGCCTCCAGTTCGGTCCCCTCGCGGCAGCCGGGATCGACGATCACGCAGCGGCCGCCCTCTCGCCAGACCACGTAGGTCCGCTCCTCGAAGAGATTGAAGACGGAATATCGGATGTTGAGCATGATTTCTTGGTCCTGATTATTGGCAAATTTACAAAAGAAGTGTTAAATTTGTGTGATTGACCACATAGAAATGCACATCGGAATCGCAGGAAACATCGGAAGCGGCAAGACCACGCTGACCCGCAAGCTCGCAGCGCACTACGGCTGGACGCCGAAGTATGAGGCCGTGACCTACAACCCCTATCTGGAAGATTATTACAAAGACATCCCGCGCTGGTCCTACAACCTGGAGACCTACTTCCTGGCGCAGCGATTCCAGGACCTGCTGGACATCTCCAAGTCCGACGACGTGATCATCCAGGACCGCACCATCCTCGAGGGCGTGGAGATCTTCGTGGCCAACAACCACGACCTCGGGAATCTCTCCGACCGGGACTACGACACCTACATGCAGCTCTTCCGCCTGATGATGTCGATGGTGAATCCGCCGGACCTGCTCATCTACCTCAAATGCTCCGTCCCCCATCTGGTGGAGCAGATCCGCAAGCGCGGCCGCGACTACGAGCAGAGCATGAGCCTGGAGTACCTCAGCGGCCTGAACGAGCGCTACGAGGCGTGGATCGGCCGCTATGGAGGACGCTTGCTGGCGATCGACGCCGACCGCTTGGATTTCGAGAACCGGCCCGAGGATTTCTCGTTCATTACGGACAAGATTGACGCGGAACTCTTCGGACTATTCAAATAATTCTGCTACATTTGTAAGTTTTAAAGAAACAAGGCACAATATGCACATTGCGATCGCAGGAAACATCGGCAGCGGCAAGACCACGCTCACCAAGATGCTGGCTGCCCACTACGGCTGGATCCCGAAATTCGAATCGGTGGACTTCAATCCCTACCTGTCCGATTTCTACGAGGACATGGAGCGCTGGTCTTTCAATCTCCAGATCTACTTCCTCAACAAGCGTTTCAAGGACGTGGTTGAGATCGCCAAGACCGACGATGTGATCATCCAGGACCGCACGATCTACGAAGACGCCCGCATCTTCGCGCCCAATCTGCATGACATGGGCCTGATGAGCACGCGCGACTTCGAGAACTACAGCGACCTCTTCGACCTGATGATGTCGCTGGTGGGCAATCCCGACCTGCTGATCTACCTGCGTTCGAGCATTCCCAACCTCATCGCCCAGATCCAGAAGCGCGGCCGCGAATACGAGAAGAGCATCCGCATCGATTACCTCACCGGTCTGAACGAGAAATACGAAAACTGGATCAAGGACTATCCCGGCAACCTGCTCGTCATCGACGCGGACCACATCAAGTTCGGCAACAACCCGGAGGATTTCGAAAAGGTCACCGACATGATCGACGCCCAGCTCTACGGTCTGTTCTCACCCAAGGAAAAGAGTTATGGAGAATAACGGGCGGCCTACCATCATCGATTTTGTCGAGAAGTACACCCGGCAGTTCGCCGATCATGTCTACCTTCGCGAGAAGGTGGACGGTGTCTGGCAGGAGATCACGCAGGAGCAGACCCGCCAGACGGCCTACCGCATCGGCGCCGGCCTGATGGCCCTGGGCCTGGAGAAAGGCGACAAGATCGCACTCCTGTCCGAGAGCCGCGCCATGTGGGTCCTCGCCGAGCTCGGCGCGATGTACGCCGGAGCCACCGACGTGCCCCTTTCCGTGAACCTCGGGGCCGACGCAGACCTGATCTTCCGCATCGGCCACTCGGACACCCAATGGATTTTCGTGTCCGGCAACCAGCTCCCGAAGATCCGCAAGATCATGCCCCAGTGCCCGGCCGTCAGGAAGGTCATCGTCTTTGACGACACCGCCTTCGACTACGATTCCCTTCAGGAAAACGAGATCCGCATGTCGGAGATCCAGAAGATGGGCGACGCCTTCCTTGCGGAGCGCGGAGCCGACTTCGAGGCACGCTTCCGTTCCGTCGGTCCCGACGACTATGCCAACATCAGCTACACGTCCGGGACCACCGCCGACCCGAAGGGCATCCTGCTCACCCACCGCAACTACACGGCCAACGTGGAGCAGGGCAATTCCGTGATCACGATCGAGGAGAACAATGTGATGCTGATCATCTTGCCGCTGGACCACTGTTTCGCGCATGTCGCCGGCATGTACACCATGATGTTCCACGGCGGCAGCATCGCCTTCGTGCCGATCGGCAAGAATTCCCTCGCCACGCTGAAGAACGTCCCCGTGGCGATCCGCGAGACCCGCCCGCACGTGATGCTGTCCGTGCCGGCGCTCGCCCGCAATTTCAAGAAGAATATCGAGAGCGGCATCAAGGCCAGGGGCCCCAAGGCGGAGAAGCTTTTCCGCTTCGCGCTCAGGAACGCCATCGCATACAACAAGGAATACTACAACCGCGGCGGATTCCTCAACTGGTGGCGCAAGCCGCTGATGTGCCTTTTCGACAAACTGCTCTTCAAGAAGGTCCGCGAGAGCTTCGGCGGCCGCATGAAATTCTTCGTGGGCGGCGGCGCGCTGCTCGATATCGAGCTCCAGCGCTTCTTCTGCGCCGTGGGCATGCCGATGTTCCAGGGCTACGGGCTTACCGAGGCGACCCCGATCATCTGTGCCAATTCCTCCGGACACGCCCTCTTCGGCTCTTCCGGCCGCATCGTGCGTCCGATGGACTGCATCATCTGCGACGACCAGGGAAACGAAGTGCCCGTCGGGCAGAAGGGCGAGATCGTCATCCGCGGCGAAAACGTCATGGCCGGCTACTGGAAGAATCCGGAAGCCACGGCCAAGACGGTCGTCGACGGCTGGCTGCACACCGGAGACATGGGTTACATCTGCCCCTTTGACCACGACTACCTTTACGTCACCGGCCGCTTCAAGTCCCTGCTGATCGGCGCCGACGGCGAGAAGTATTCGCCAGAAGGCTTCGAGGACAGCCTGCCGGAAGTGTCCAGATACGTCTCCCAGGTGGTCTTGCACAACAACCAGGACCCTTACACGGTCGTCCTTCTCGTTCCCGAGAAGGATGCGCTCGCAGAGTACGTCAGGGCGCAGGGGATCGACCCCGCCAGCCGCGAGGGCAAGGTGGCGATGCTGCAGAAGATCCAGGCCGAGATCGACACCTACAGGACGGGCGGTCCGCATGCGGACCTGTTCCCGGACCGCTGGCTCCCCGCCGCCGTAATCGTCTGCGACGAGCCGTACACCATCGCCAACGGGATGATGAACTCCACGATGAAGATCGTACGCCGCAAGGTCGAGGAGCATTACGCCGACCGCATCGGGTATGCCTTCACGCCGGAGGGCAAACAGCTGCTCAATGAGAAGAACATTGCATCATTGTCATAAATAAATATTCTTTACATCTACAACAATGGACAAAACAACAGCAAAACAGAACTACACACCCGCCATCGTGGTGATGTTCGCCCTCTTCTTCATGATCGCCTTCGTGACGAACCTCGCCGGTTCGATGGGTGTCGTCGTGACGAATCAGTTCGGTGCCAGCAAGGCCCTCAGCCAGCTGGGAACCCTCGCCAACTTCATCGCTTATGCCTGCATGGGTATTCCTGCGGGACTCATCCTGCGCCGCAAAGGCTACAAGTTCACCTCCCTGGCCGCCGTCATCGTCGGCTTCATCGGGGTCGGTATCCAGTTCCTGTCCGGCTATGCAGAGAGTTTCTTCGTGTATGTTCTCGGCGCCTTCGTCGCCGGTTTCTCGATGTGTATGCTCAACATTGTCGTCAACCCGATGCTCAACACGCTCGGCGGCGGTGGCAACAAGGGTAATCAGTTGATCCAGTGGGGCGGCAGCTGCAACTCCATCGGCGGTACGCTTGCCCCTATGTTCGTGGGCTGGCTTGTCGGCGGCAGCATTGAGAATGCCACCGTGGCCAAGGTCGCGCCCGTGATGATCATCGCCATGGCCATCTTCGCCATCGCTTTTGCGGTCATCCTCTTCACCAACATCCCCGAGCCGCACATGGAGACCGCCGAGGAGAAGGCTGCGCGCAAGGCCGGCAACGTTGCCAAGGATCCGCACAGCCCGCTTTCCTTCCGCCACTTCATCCTGGGTGCCATTGCCATCTTCTTCTATGTGGGTATCGAAAACGGTATCCCCAATACGGCCAACGTGTACTTCTCCGGACTTGACTGGATCGGTCCGGCCATCACCGGTACGTTCATCGGCGCCTACTGGTTCTGCATGTTGCTCGGCCGTCTGGGCGGAGGCGCCATCGGCGGAAAGATTTCCAGCCGCAATATGTTGATGTGCACCTCCGCGGTTGCCATTCTCTTTATCATCTGCGCCATTTTCATCCCCGAGTCGGTCACCTTCAAGCTCTTCGGCAGCACCGTTCCCCTGAGTCTGATCTTCCTGTTCCTCTGCGGTCTGTGCACCTCCATCATGTGGGGCTCCATCTTCAACCTCTCCGTCGAGGGCCTCGGCAAATACACGGCGGCTGCTTCCGGCATCTTCATGACGCTGGTCTGCGGCGGTGGTATCATCCCCTTCTTCCAGAACCTCCTCGCCGACAAGGTCGGCTCGATGCAGAGCTACTGGCTGCTCATCATCTGCCTGGGCTACCTCTTCTTCTATGGCTTCAAGGGCAGCAAGAACGTAAACAAAGATATCCCTGTTGAATAATATGGAAAAACAATACGTAGTCGGTATCGACATCGGAGGCCAGACCTCCAAACTCGGCGTCATGGACGCCCGCGGGGACGTCCTCGCGCAGACCATCATCCGCACCGACACCTTCGGCTCGGATGCAGACGCCTATGTGGCCGCCCTGGCGGAGGCCGTCAAGACCTGCATCAATCAGGCGGGCAAAACCCCGGAGGCGATCCGCGGCATCGGCGTGGGTGTGCCGAACGGCAACTATTACACGGGCGAAGTCGCCTTCGCACCGAACCTCGCCTGGGCGGCGGACAAGTCCGTCTTCCTCGCCAAGATGCTCTCGGAGGCCGTAGGCGGCATGCCCGTTTCCCTGACCAACGACGCCAATGCGGCGGCTGTGGGTGAGATGACCTATGGCGCGGCCCGCGGCATGAAGAATTTCATCATGATTACCCTCGGCACCGGTGTCGGCAGCGGCATCGTGGTGGACGGCAAGGTCCTCTACGGCCACGACGGCTTTGCCGGCGAACTTGGCCACACCAGCGTGATGCGCCAGAACGGACGTCTGTGCGGCTGCGGCAAGACGGGGTGCCTGGAAGCTTATTGCTCCGCCATCGGCATCGCCCGCACGGCCCGTGAATGGCTCGAGGCGTCCGGCCAGCCGACCCCGCTCCGCGAGATCGAGAACATTACTTCCAAGGACATTTACGACGCCGCCAAGCAGGGCGACAACTTCTCGCTCAGGCTCTTCGACTACACGGGAACGCTTCTGGGCCGCAGCTTCGCGGATTTCATCGCGTTCAGCGCCCCGGAGGCCATCGTGCTCTTCGGCGGTCTCGCCCGGGCCAAGGAGTTCCTCTATGAGCCGATGCTCAAGGCGATGAACGACAACGTCCTCAAGATCTGGAAGGGCAAGGTCAAGATCGTATTCTCCCAGCTCAAGGAGTCGGATGCCGCCATCCTCGGCGCCTCCGCCCTGGCGTGGGAACTCTAGAAACAAGGTTAATTATTGATAAATTATGAAAGCAAACAGATTATTGGCAGTCCTGATCATCGGACTTTCATTGGCGGCTTGCACGGGCAAGCCGGCCGGGGATGCGATCCCCAAAGAATTCCAGCCTTCCCGCTCCCAGGTCGATTCCGTCAGCTACCTGCTCGGCATCAACTTCGGCAGCTTCATCAAGGGATATGACTTCGGCACCGGCCTCAACTATGGTCAGATCATCAAGGGCCTCAAGGACTTCGTGTACTCCACGGGCAATATGCAGGATCCCGATTTCACCAAGCAGTTCAAGATCGACCCGAACGAGATGAACGACCTGTTCAACAACTATCTTGAGAAGCGCCAGGCCGGTGTGGCCCAGGCGAACAGGAAGAAGGGTGAAGATTTCCTTGCGGCCAATGCCAAGAAGGAAGGCGTCCTCGAGACGGCATCCGGCCTTCAGTACAAGATCATCAAGCCGGGCAGCGAAACGAAACCGGGTCCGCAGGACACCGTGTGGGTGCGCTACAAGGGCTCGCTTCTGGACGGGACCGTCTTTGACGAGGTTCCCGCCGAGCAGGAGCCGATCCGTCTTACGCTGAACGGCGTGATCCCCGGTTGGGCCGAGGGCCTGCAGCTTGTCGGTGAAGGCGGCGAGGTGGAGCTGTACATCCCGGCCGATCTTGCTTATGGCGAGCAGGGCAACCAGGCCATCGGCCCCAACTCCACGCTGATCTTCAACGTCCAGCTGGATTCGATCAATCCGTACGTGGAGCCCGCTCCCGCTGCGGAGAAGAAGTAACGCCATTCCCGACCAGATCGGGATTGTAACAGGAAAGCCACCCGGGCGGGTGGCTTTCCTGTTGCTTATTCATTCTCGTCGTAGAGGAGATCTTCTTCTTCCTTCTCTTCGTCCTCCTCATCCTCGTCATCTTCGTCGTCGAAGTCTTCGTCGTCTTCGTCATCCTCGCCCTGGCGCGCTTCGCCGGGCAGGCGCCGGCGCTCTTCGGGCAGGTCCTCGAAGGCGACGTAGCCGTTTTCGAACTCCAGAGGGATGGGGCCCTTGGATTCGAGGAGTTTCGGGGAGGCGGTGACCTCGGGGGTCTCGCCCTCGAGGGTGATGATCACGCTCTTCTTGGAGGCGATGTCATAGAAATACACGAAACTGGCGACGCCGGCCTTGACCGTGGCGGCGACGGACACCTGGTCCACGGCGCCGAAGCCGATATCCATCAGGGCATAGCGCGCGACGACTCCGCCGTCCGCGTCCAACGCCTTGAAGAGGATGGGCTGGTCCATCGGGAATTCGAGGTCCGCACGAAGCTGCTTGTGGAACGTATAGAGCGAATTCTCGCCATTGACGAGATAGACCCGGAAAAAGCCTTTGATGCCGGATAGCGTGACCCTGTATCTGTAGTTCATGTTGCGAAGATATGAATTATTCACTAATTTTGATTCGCCGATGGCCACAAAAGATACATACAAAAGCATCGCTGAGACCGCCGAAGGCCTTTTCAAGGATAACGGGAGCCGTTTCATCGCCTTTGCGTATCCTGTTGAAAGCGAGGCGGAGGTGAAGGAGATCGTACAGAAACTCAAGAAAGAGTATCACGACGCCAGACACCACTGCTATGCCTATCGGATCGGCCTGGACGGAGAGCCCTGGCGGGCCAATGACGACGGAGAACCGTCCGGCTCGGCCGGCCGCCCCATCCTCGGACAGATCGATTCCGCGGGCCTGAGTGATGTCCTGGTGGCCGTGGTCCGTTATTTCGGCGGCATCAAGCTCGGCATTCCGGGGCTGATCCGGGCATACAAGACTTCCACCGCCGACGCGCTCGCGAGCGCACGCGTGGTTGAGAAGGTGGCCGGGCGCTGGTACAGTCTGCGCTTCCCTTACGACGTGCTTCCGGCGGTGATGAAACTGGCCAAGGACATGGATCTTCCCCAGCGGAACCAGTCCTTCCTGGCGGAGTGTACGCTGGATGTCCGGGTGCGTCTTTCGGCTGAGCGGGACTTTTTGGAACGTACAAAAAAAATAGGTATATTTATAGGCTAAAATTTTAAACGCTATTATGGGCAAAAAACATGTCTTCAATGCCGGGCCTTGCCTGCTCCCGCAGGTGGCCATCGACAACACCATCGAAGCCCTCCGGGACTTCAAGGGGACCGGAGTGTCCCTGCTTTCCATTTCCCACCGCACCAAGGGTTGGGATGAAGTGATGGACGAGTGCCGCGCGCTCTGGAAAGAGCTGCTGTGCATCCCAGAAGGTTACGAAGTCGTCTTCCTGGGCGGTGGCGCCAGCCTCCAGTTCCTGATGTCGTCGATGAACTTCCTGGAGAAGAAAGCGGCTTATCTGGAAACGGGCGTCTGGGCCAAGAAGGCCCTCAAGGAGGCTCAGGGCGTGGGCGAGGCCTTCGCCGTGGCCAGCTCCGCCGACAAGAACTATTCTTATATCCCGAAGGGCTACGTGATCCCGAAAGACGTGGATTACTTCCATATCACCACGAACAATACGATCTACGGTACCGAGATCCGCGAGGACATTGACAGCCCCGTGCCGCTCATCGCGGACATGTCCTCCGACATCCTCAGCCGCCGGGTGGACGTGAGCAAGTACAACCTGATCTACGGCGGCGCGCAGAAGAATGCCGGCCCCGCCGGCGTCGCTTTCGCCATCGTCAAGGTGGACGCGCTCGGCAAGGTCAGCCGCCACCTTCCCACGATGCTCGACTACCGCACGCACGTGGACAAACTGTCGATGTTCAATACCCCGCCAGTCGTCTCCATCTATGTGATGAACGAGACGCTGAAGTGGCTCAAGGGCCTCGGCGGCATTGACGCCATGCATGCGATCGATGTCAAGAAGGCGGAGACGCTCTATGCCGAGATCGACCGCAACAGCCTCTTCATCGGCACGGCCGCCAAGGAGGACCGCTCCATCATGAACGTCTGCTTCGTGATGGCGCCGGGCCGCGAGGACCTTCAGGACGAATTCATGAAGTTCGCTACCGGGCGCGACATGGTCGGCATCAAGGGACACCGCTCCGTGGGCGGCTTCCGCGCCTCGCTGTACAACGCCTGCACGCAGGAGGACGTGGACGCCCTCGTCGCCGCGATGCAGGAATTCGAGAAACTTCATGCCTAGGGAATCATGAAAGTTCTCGTTGCCACCCAGAAACCCTTTGCGGCCGTAGCGGTCGCTGGGATCCGCAAGATCGTCGAAGAAGCGGGCTACGAACTCGCCCTGCTGGAGAAATATGCCGACCAGGCCGACCTGGTCGCTGCCGTGGCCGACGCCGACGCCCTGATCGTCCGTTCGGACAAGGTCACCGCGGAGGTGGTCGCCGCCGCACCCAAGCTCAAGATCGTCGTGCGCGCCGGAGCCGGTTTCGACAACCTCGACCTGCCCGCATGCACGGCGCACGGTGTCGTTGCAATGAACACGCCGGGACAGAATTCCAACGCCGTGGCCGAGCTGGCCGTCGCCATGATGATTTTCATGGCCCGTACGCAGTTCACTCCCGCCACCGGTTCCGAGATCGAGGGCAAGACCCTCGGCATCCAGGCCTTCGGCAACGTCGGTCGCCTGGTCGGCGCCAAGGCTGCGGCCCTCGGCATGAAAGTCAAGGCCCTCGACCCGTTCCTGACCCCGGAGCAGATCCGCGCCGGCGGCGCCGAGCCCGTCGAGACCCTCGATGAACTGTATGCCGGGAGCGATTATGTCTCCCTGCACATCCCCGCCACGCCCCAGACCGTCGGCAGCATCGGCTATGACCTGATGATGAAGATGCCCAAGGGCGCGACCCTCGTCAATACCGCCCGCAAGGAGGTAGTCGACGAAGCGGGCTTGGCCCGGGCGCTTGCCGAGCGGCCGGACCTCAAGTACGCCGCCGACGTGGCCCCCGACAGCCTCGCCGCCCTGCAGGAGCAGTTCGGCCTGCGCGTTTTCGCCACCCCCAAGAAGATGGGCGCCCAGACGTCCGAGGCCAACGTCAACGCCGGTCTCGCCGCCGCCCGCCAGATCGTCGCCTATTTCAAGGAAGGCTGCACGAAGTTCCAGCTGAACAAATAGGCTGCTGCCGGATACCTCAGGACGGGAAGCGGGACATCGCTTTCCGTCCTTTTTTTCTTTTGGAGGTTTGATAAATAATCAGTATCTTCGAATATAGTTTTGATTGAAATATGGTACGAGTCAAACCTTTCGCGGCCTTGCGGCCGCCCAAAGACATCGTGACGCAGGTAGCCGCCCCGCCCTACGATGTCCTGAACTCTGAAGAGGCCCGGAAGATGGCCGGAGAAAAGTCCCTGCTTCACATCACCAAGCCCGAAATCGACTTCGATCCGATCGCCGGGGAGCATGAACAGCGCACCTACGACCGCGCCGTCGAGAATTTCAAGACCTGGCAGCGCAACGGCTGGCTGGTCCGCGAGGACAAGGAGAAATACTACGTCTATGCCCAGACCATGGGCGAGCGCACGCAGTACGGCATCGTGCTCTGCGCCCACACGGACGACTACGCCGCCGGCATCATCAAGAAGCATGAGCTGACCCGCAAGGACAAGGAGGACGACCGCATGATCCACGTCCGCATCCAGAATGCCAACATCGAGCCCGTCTTCTTCGCCTTCAAGGACAACGCCGAGCTCGGCGGCATCATCGCGGAGACGGCCGCCGGCAAGCCGGAGTACCGCTTCATCGACGAGAACGATTTCACGCATACCTTCTGGGTGATCGGCGATGACGCCGTCAACGCCCGCATTACGGAGATTTTCACGAAGGATGTGGATGCCTTCTACGTGGCCGACGGCCACCACCGCACGGCAGCGGCCGCCCGCGTGGGCGCGGAGAAACGTGCGCAGAACCCGGCGCACACCGGCGACGAGGAGTACAACTTCTTCATGGCGGTATGTTTCCCGGAGAGCCAGCTCAAGATCATCGACTACAACCGCGTGGTGAAGGACCTGAACGGCATGGACCCGGAGGAATTCTTCAAGGCCCTCGGGGAAGACTTCATCGTGGAAAGGAAGGGTGCGGAGATCTTTCATCCGTGCAGCCTCCACAACTTCTCGATGTATTTCGACGGCATCTGGTACAGCCTTACGGCCAAGCCGGGCCGCTATGACGACAGCGATCCGATCGGCGTACTCGACGTGACGATCCTCTCGAACCTGGTGCTCGACAGGATCCTGGGCATCAAGGATCTCCGAACATCCAACCGCATCGACTTCGTCGGCGGTATCCGCGGCCTGGGTGAACTGTCCCGCCGCGTCGATTCCGGCGAGATGAAAGTCGCTTTCGCGCTCTACCCGGTCAGCATGCAGCAGCTGATCAACATTGCCGACACCGGCAATATCATGCTGCCCAAGACGACCTGGTTCGAGCCCAAGCTGCGTTCCGGACTTGCCATTCATACCTTAGACTAATCCGCACATGACACCCGATTCGGCACTGATACACAAGACTCTCAAGGAGTTCTTCGGCTATGATGCCTTCAAGGCGGACCAGGAGAAGATCATCTCACACCTGATTGGAGGGGGTGACGCCTTTGTCCTGATGCCCACCGCAGGCGGCAAGTCGCTGTGCTATCAGCTGCCGGCTCTGGTGATGGAGGGGACCGCGATCATCATCTCCCCGCTGATCGCCCTGATGAAGAACCAGGTGGACCTGCTGCGCGGTTTCGTGACCGGCTCGGAGAGCATCGCCCATTTTCTCAACTCGTCGCTCTCGCGCCAGCAGATCGACGAGGTGCGCGAGGACCTGCTGTCCGGTCAGACCAAGCTGCTGTATGTGGCTCCGGAATCCCTGACCAAAGAGGAGAACATCTCGCTGCTGCGGGAGGTCAGGATCTCCTTCTTTGCCGTGGACGAGGCGCACTGCATTTCCGAGTGGGGACACGACTTCCGGCCGGAATACCGCCGGATCCGGACCCTGGTGGACCAGATCGGCCGCGCGCCCATCATCGCGCTTACGGCCACGGCGACGCCCAAGGTGCAGAGCGACATCCTCAAGAACCTGGGCATCCCGGACGCGGCGGTGTTCAAGTCCTCCTTCAACCGTCCCAATCTCTACTATGAGATCCGCGACAAGGTGGATCCCGAGAAGGACCTCATCAAGTTCATCCGCCAGCATGCCGGCAAGTCCGGCATCATCTACTGCCTCAGCCGCAAGAAGGTGGAGGAGATGGCGGAGCTGCTGTGCATCAACGGCATCAAGGCGCTGCCTTACCACGCCGGCCTGGATGCGAAGGTGCGTGCGGAGAACCAGGACAGGTTCCTGATGGAAGAGGTGCAGGTGATCGTGGCCACGATTGCGTTCGGGATGGGGATCGACAAGCCGGACATCCGCTTCGTGATCCATTACGACATCCCCAAGAGCATCGAGAGTTACTACCAGGAGACCGGCCGCGCCGGCCGGGACGGCCAGGAAGGCCTCTGCATCGCATACTATAGCTACAAGGACATCCAGAAGCTGGAGAAGTTCATGCAGGGCAAGCCCGTCGCCGAACAGGAGATCAGCCGCCAGCTGCTCTCCGAGGTGCTGGCATACGCCGAGTCGAGCCAGTGCCGCCGGAAGCTCCTGCTCAACTATTTCGGAGAAGATTATACGGAGGACAACTGCCAGTGCTGCGACAACTGTCTCCGCCCCAAGCCCACCTTTGACGGGCGGGAGGAGATGAAGCTCGTGCTGAAGCTCGTGAAGGCACTGCCAGAGCACTTCAAACTGGACCACCTGGCCAACATCCTTGCCGGGGTGTCCAATTCGCTCATCAAATCCTACAAGCACGATGAACTGCCGTTCTTCGGCGCCGGCAAGTCTCATTCGGAGAAGTTCTGGTGCACCGTCATCCACCAGGGCCTGATCGCCCATCTGCTGGTCAAGGAGATCGAGACCTATGGCCTGATCCATGTCACGGAGCTTGGCGAACGTTTCCTCGCGGAGCCATGGGAGCTGCGTCTGGTGGAGGACCGTGTGTTTGCCGGCAGCGGTGACGACGACGACGACGACGAGGAGGCGGCGGCCGCGGCGGTCGCCATGAAGGCGGGCGGCGGTGCGGGCGATCCCATCCTGCTCGCCATGCTCAAGGATCTGCGCAAGGATCTTTCCAAGCGGCTCAAGCTCCAGCCCTGGATCATCTTCGGCGATCCGGCCCTGGAGGACATGTCCATCCTGTATCCGGAGACCTTCGAGGAGCTGAAGAATTGCCAGGGGGTGGGCGAGGGCAAGGCCCGCAAGTTCGGCGAAGAGTTTATCAGGCTGATCAAGAAATACGTCGAGGAGAACGAGATCGAGCGGCCGGACGACTTTGTCGTGAAATCGACGCCCAACAAGTCGGCGGCCAAGGTGGCGATCATCCAGAGCATCGACCGCCGCATGTCCCTGGAGGACATTGCGGAGGCACGTGGCATGGACCTGGAGGAGCTGCTCGGTGAGATCGAAGCCATCGTGTCCAGCGGCACCAAGCTCAATCTGGACTACTACATCGAGGAGCGGCTGGACGAGGACATCGTCGAGGAGATCTACCGTTATTTCAAGGAGGAGGCTACTTCGGACAACATCCAGGCGGCCATCGACGCGCTCGGACCGGATTACTACGAGAACGAAGTGCGGCTGGTCCGGCTCAAATTCCTATGTGAGATCGCGTCGTGATACCTCAGGAGACCGTCAATCTGATTCTGGACACCGCGCAGATCGTGGATGTGGTGAGCGATTACGTGACGCTGAAGCGCCGCGGCGCCAATTTCGTGGCCTGCTGCCCCTTCCACAATGAGAAGACGCCCTCCTTCTATGTTTCGCCCTCGAAAGGGATTTACAAATGTTTCGGCTGCGGCAAGGCCGGCACGGCGGTAGGTTTCGTGATGGAGCAGGAGCACTGCTCCTATGTGGAGGCCCTGCGCTACCTGGCCCGCAAGTACCATATCGAGATCGTCGAGGCGGAAGAATCCGCCGAGGAGATCGCCCGCCGGCAGCGTGGCGAGAGCCTGCTGCTGGTGTCGGAGTTCGCCTGCAAGTTCTTTTCCGACCAGCTCAAGGCCGGCGAAGGGCGGGCCGTGGGCTACCAGTATTACCGCTCGCGCGGCATTGAGGATGCCACGATCGCGCGCTGGGGCCTGGGCTGGGCCCCGTCCGGGCGGACGGCCCTGGTGGATGCCGCCCGCGCCGCCGGCTACAAGGACGAATACCTGCTGGGCGCCGGCCTGGCGGTGCAGGGCGAGGACGGTGCGCTGAGCGACAAGTTCCGGGAGCGGGTGATGTTCCCGATCCACTCCGTGAGCGGGCGCGTGATCGCCTTCAGCGGCCGCACGCTCAAGGCGGACAACCCCGCGAAGTATGTCAATTCGCCGGAGACGGAGATCTATATCAAGAGCCGCAATCTGCTGGGCATCTATTTCGCGAAAGGCGATATCGCTCGGGAGGACCGCTGCATCCTCGTGGAGGGCAACGTGGACGTGGTGATGATGCACCAGCTCGGGATCACCAATGTGGTGGCCTCGTGCGGGACCTCCCTGACGGTGGAACAGGTGCGCCTGATCAAGAAGTTCACGGAGAACATCACCATCATGTATGACGGCGATTCCGCCGGCATCCATGCCGCCCTGCGCGGTATTCCGATGGTGCTCGCCGAAGGGATGAACGTCCGCGTGGTGCTGCTGCCGGACGGCGACGACCCGGACTCCTTCTCCCGCAAGCATACGCAGGACGAGGTGCGCGACTTCATCGTGCGGAACGAAAAGGATTTCATCGTGTTCAAGACGGACCTGCTGCTTTCGCAGGCAGCGGGCGACCCGCTCCGGAAAGCGGCGCTGATCAATGACATTGCGGACACGATCGCACAGATCCCGGATGCGGTCAAACGCTCCACTTACGCCGAAGCCACGGCCCGGCAGTTCGGGATCGAGGTGACGATCCTCTTCGACCGGATCGCCAGGACCCGCCGGTCCCTTCAGGAAGAAGCCCTGAAGGCGGCTCAGCGGGAGGAGCGCCGCCGGCAGAACGGACTGCCTCCCAATGCCTACGAGACGGTCACGGGAGAGCCTCAGGTGCCGGAGCAGCCGGCTCCGGCGCAGGTGGTGGAGGAAAACCGCATCCTGGCTCCTTCCGAGCGCGACCTGCTCTATTTCCTGCTGCGTCACGGCTGTGACGAGCTGGACTTCGAGAGCGATTCGGACTACTACAGCGGCGACGAGCAGGACAAGCCCAGCGTGGCCGACTTCATCCGGGGGGCTTTCAGCGACGGCACCCGGATGGCCAACAGCGCCTACGCCGCCGTGTTCGACGCTTATTGCGCCCTATATGACGAGGGGCTTTCCCAGCAGGACATCGTCAAGCGCCTGCTGGACGCAGAGGACCGCCGCGTGGCGGAAGTGACCTCGCAGCTCTCCACGGAGAAATACCGCCTGACGGTACAGGCGTTCGAGAACGCCATGACGACCACCTCCTCCTGGCTGGTGGCCCAGGTCCCGCGCGCCATCCTCGGTTATGCCGAAAGGCGCATGCAGGACCGCTATGAAACGCTTCGCCGCCGCCTTCCCGATGTCCCGGCGGGGCAGGAGGCCGGCGTGCTCCAGGAAATGATCAAGATCCAGGCCGCCCAGCGCCGGATCAAACAGAAGATGGGAAGAGAGAAAAACACGAAATAAATGGATAAACAATTCAAAAGAACCCTCGTGACCTGTGCGTTGCCTTACGCCAACGGTCCGATCCACATCGGCCATCTGGCCGGTGTCTATGTGCCTGCCGATATCTATGTGCGCTACCTGCGGATGCGCGGCCGGGAGGTGCTGTATGTCTGCGGCTCCGACGAACACGGTGTCCCGATCACCATCAAGGCCCGCCAGCAGGGATGCTCGCCGCAGGATATCGTGGACCGTTACCATGCCATCATCAAAGACTCTTTCGAAGGGCTCGGCATCCATTTCGACATCTACGGACGCACCACTTCGAAGGTGCATGCTGCCAACGCCGCCGGCTTCTTCAAGAAGCTCTACGACGAGGGCAAGTTCATCACGAAGGAGAGCGAGCAATACTACGACCCCGAGGCGAAGCAGTTCCTGGCGGACCGCTACATCGTGGGCACCTGCCCCAAGTGCGGCAACGAAGGCGCTTACGGCGACCAGTGCGAGAAATGCGGCAGCACCCTCAGCCCCGAGGAGCTGATCAACCCCAAGAGCAAGCTCAGCGGCGCCGAGCCGGTCAAGAAGAAGACCACCCACTGGTACCTCCCGCTCCAGGACTACGAGCCGTGGCTCCGCGAATGGATCCTGGAGGGCCACCAGGAGTGGCGTTCCAACGTGTACGGCCAGGTCAAGAGCTGGCTGGACGGCGGACTGCAACCGCGCGCCGTCACGCGCGACCTCGACTGGGGCGTGCCCGTGCCCGTGGAGGGTGCCGAAGGCAAGGTGCTCTATGTCTGGTTCGACGCGCCGATCGGCTACATCTCCAACACGCAGGAGCTTCTGCCCAACAGCTGGGAGCGGTGGTGGAAGTCGCCGGACACCCGGCTTGTGCACTTCATCGGCAAGGACAACATCGTCTTCCACTGCATCGTCTTCCCGGCCATGCTCAAGGCCTATGGCGACGGCTATGTCCTGCCGGACAACGTCCCGGCCAACGAGTTCCTCAACCTGGAGGGCGACAAGATCTCGACTTCGCGCGGCTGGGCGGTCTGGGCGCACGAGTACCTGCAGGACTTCCCGGGCAAGGAGGACGTGCTCCGCTACGTCCTCACGGCCAACGCCCCCGAGACCAAGGACAACGACTTCAGCTGGAAGGATTTCCAGCAGCGCAACAACAGCGAGCTCGTGGCCATCTTCGGCAATTTCGTGAACCGGGCGATGGTCCTGACACACAAATACTTCGATGGTAAGGTGCCGCCTTGCGGACCGCTGGAGGACATCGACAAGGAGGCCCTTGCGGAGATTCCCCTGCTGAAAGCCTCGATGGAGAAGAACATCGAAGGGTTCCGGTTCCGCGAAGCGCTCAAGGACGCGATGGGGATCGCCCGTGTCGGCAACAAGTACATCTCCGATACGGAGCCCTGGAAGATTGCGAAGACGGACCTGGACCGCACGGCCACCATCCTCAACATCTCCCTGCAGATCTGTGCGGCGCTCGCCATCGCTTTCGAGCCCTTCACCCCGTTTGCCGCAAAGCGGCTCCGGGAGATGCTCAGCTCCGCCCTTGATTGGGAAATCCTCGGCCGTCCGCAGCTGTTGCCCGCCGGCCACCGGCTCGGCGAGACGGAACTGCTCTTCGCCAAGATCGAGGACGAGGCCATCGACGCCCAGCTCGCCCGGCTCGAAAAAATCCGTGCCGAACGCGAGGCGGAGGCCCGGGCCGAAGCGGCGAAGCAGGTAGCCCCCCAGAAGGAGGAATGCAGCTTTGAGGCGTTCGACAAGATGGACATCCGCACGGCCACGGTCCTGGAGGCGGAGCGTGTCCCCAAGACGGACAAGCTCCTCAAACTCACGATCGATACCGGGATCGACCGGCGCGTGATCGTGTCCGGCATCGCCGAGTATTACACGCCGGAGGACATGGTCGGCAAGCAGATCTGCATCCTGGCGAATCTGCAGCCCCGCACCATCCGCGGCATCGAGAGCAAGGGCATGATCCTGATGGCGAAGCAGGGAGACGGGTCGATGCGTTTCATCACCCCGCAGGAAGCTGTCGCCAACGGCGCCCAGGTGGGTTAATTAAAAGCATGCTGCCATGAAAGTCCTGATAGTAGACGACGAGCGGGCGATCCGCAATTCGCTGGGAGAGATCCTTACCGACGAAGGCTACGAGGTCGATACCGCCGAAGACGGAGCCGAGGCGCTCCAGAAAGTGGATAAAGATAAATACGACGTGGTGTTCTGCGACATCAAGATGCCCGGCATGGACGGTGTCGAAGTGCTTGGCAAGTTCATGGAGATGGGGCTGGACGCCGCCGTGGTGATGATTTCCGGTCACGCCGACATCGAAACGGCCGTGGAGTGCATCAAGAAGGGGGCTTTCGATTTTGTGCAGAAGCCGCTGGATCTCAACCGCATCCTCATCACGATCAAGAACGCCACCGAAAAGGTCACCCTGACCACGCAGAACAAGGCGCTCAAGAAGAAGGTTTACGGCGCCGACATGGTCGGCGAATCCGTTCCGATGCAGCATGTCCGCGAGATGATCGGCAAGGTGGCGCCGACCGAGGCGCGGGTGCTGATCACCGGCCCCAACGGCTCCGGCAAGGAGCTGGTGGCGCGCAATCTCCACCAGCTCAGCGCCCGCAGCGCGATGCCCTTCGTTGAAGTCAACTGCGCCGCCATCCCTTCCGAGTTGATCGAGAGCGAGTTGTTCGGCCATGAGAAGGGCTCCTTCACGTCGGCTATCAAACAGCACAAGGGCAAGTTCGAGCAGGCCGACGGAGGTACGCTCTTCCTGGACGAGATCGGGGACATGAGCCTGGCGGCCCAGGCCAAGGTGCTTCGTGTCCTGCAGGAGAAAAAGCTCTCCCGCGTGGGCTCGGACAAGGATATCGAGGTGGATGTTCGCGTGGTCGCCGCGACCAACAAGGACCTCCAGGCCGAGATTGCGAAAGGCAATTTCCGCGAGGATCTCTACCACCGGCTCAGCGTCATCGTGATCCAGGTCCCGTCGCTGGACGACCGCTGCGATGACATCCCCCTTCTGATCGAGCATTTCCTCGGGAAATACACTGACGGCACCAAGCCCCGCAGTTTCTCGCCCGAAGCCGTGGAGCTGCTGAAAAAGAAACACTGGCCGGGCAATATCCGCGAGCTGGACAACGTGGTGGACCGCCTGCTCATCCTCGGCGGCGAACCTGTCAGCGCGGACGATGTCAAGACCTACGTGAATCTGTAGTTGCGCAAAAATCACTACATTTGTGAATCATGTCAGACTACGTTGTATCAGCCAGGAAGTACCGGCCGGACTCGTTTGAGTCCCTGATCGGACAGGACAATATCGCACGGACCCTCAAGAACTCGATCCGGCGCGGGCAGCTTGCGCACGCCTATCTGTTCTGCGGGCCCCGCGGCGTGGGCAAGACCAGCGCTGCACGCATCTTCGCCAAGACCATCAACTGCGCCAATCCCGGGCCGGAGCTGGAGCCTTGCGGCGAGTGCGATTCCTGCCGCTCCTTCGCCGAAGGGCGCTCCTACTGCATCCATGAACTGGATGCGGCGTCCAACAACGGCGTGGAGGACATCAAGACGCTGATGGACCAGGTGCAGATCCCGCCGCAGGTGGGCCGCTACTCCGTGTTCATCATCGACGAGGTCCACATGCTCTCGACTTCGGCCTTCAACGCCTTCCTCAAGACGCTGGAGGAGCCGCCGGCACATGCCATCTTCATCCTGGCGACCACGGAGAAGCACAAGGTCCTGCCGACCATCCTGAGCCGCTGCCAGACCTATGACTTCAACCGCATCGGCGTCCCGGATATGGTGCGCAGCCTGCGTGACATCGCCGCCAGGGAGGGTGTCACGATCGACGACGAATCCCTTCACGTGATCGCCCACAAGGCCGACGGCGCCATGCGCGACGCCCTCACGCTCTTCGACCAGACGGTCGCTTTCTGCGGGACGGAGGTCGTCTATGAGGACGTGATCCACAATCTGGGCGTGCTGGACTATGACTACAGTTTCCGCCTGGTGGACGCGTTCCTGGCCGGAGACTATGCGAGTGCGCTGCTCATCTTCGACGAGATACTCGCGAAGGGTTTCAATGCGCAGCATTTCGTGGCGGCGCTCAGCAAACATCTGCGTGACCTGCTGGTCAGCCGCACGGGCGGGTTGGAGGCTTTGCTGGACCTGCCCGATTCCCTGCGCACCCGCTACAAGGAGCAGGGGGAGCGCAGCAGCGTGAAATGGCTTTACGACGCCCTTGGCATCACCACTGCCTGCGAGGCCGGCTACTCCCGCGCCACCAATCCCCGCCTGCACATCGAATTCGCCTTGATGAAGTTGTCTTTCCTGGGCGGTGGCGGAGCCGCTGCCCCGGGAAACTTCGCTTCGCTCATCCCCCCCACTGCTTCGCAGCGGGTCCCCCCCGTTCACGAGACCACGGGCGGCCACGGTTTCCCGGAGCAGCGCTCCGCCACCGCCCAAAAGGACGATTCAGAGCAAGGAGCTCCCGAACAGGCGCCGGATGCTCAACCGGAGCGGAAGCAGCCTCAAGAGACCGTAGCCACCCTCGGCTCCGTAAGAGGGAGGGGCCCGCTTCCGGAGGAAGTGGGAGGGGTCCGGCAGAGCCGGACGTCTCAGGAGGCTGCTGGCCGCTCCGTGGCAGGCGGCGCTCGTAAGAAGAAGGCGTCTTCGCTGTCGCTGTCGGCGTTGCTGAGTGAGGACGAGCCGGAAGTCATGCCGGCGGCGGGTGCACCGGAGCCTTCGGAGCAGGCGCTCCCGGCGGACGGGCTGCTCACGGAGAAGTGGAAGGAACTGTCGGCACAGTACGGCAGCCAGCCGCGCCTGGCGAACGCCCTGGCCAAGGCCGTCCTGGCCTTCCGTGAAGAAGACGGCCGGAAGGTGATCTCGTTCGCGGTGACCAACGAAGCCCAGAAGAAATGGATCGAAGAGCGGATGCTGCGCGACCTGGAAGCGCGCTACGCCAAGCTCTGCGAATGCGGCAAGCTCCGGCTGGAGCCGGTCGTGTCGCAGGAAGAAGAACAGGCCCCGCGCATCTACATGCCCACGGAGAAGGCCGAAGACCTGATGAGCAAGAACGAAGAGGTCCGCAAACTGGTGGTGGACCTCGGATTGGATATCAAATAGAAGCGAATGAAACTGCACTGCGAAAACCTGGTCAAGAAGTACGGCCTGCGCACGGTGGTCAAAGGAGTGTCGATGGACGTGGAGCAAGGCGAAATCGTCGGTTTCCTCGGCCCGAACGGCGCCGGAAAGACTACCAGTTTCTACATGATTACGGGGCAGATCGTCCCCAACGAAGGCCGGGTCTTCCTCGACGACGAGGAGATCACCGGACTGCCGATGTACCTGCGCGCCCAGAAAGGGATCAGCTACCTGCCGCAGGACGCCTCCGTGTTCCGCAAGATGTCGGTCGAAGACAACATCCTGTCCGTGATGGAGATGCGCGGCGTCTCCCGCGAAGAGCGGCAGCGCCGCCTGGAGTCGCTGATCGACGAATTCAACCTCTCCAAGGTGCGCAAGTCGCTGGGTATCCAGCTTTCCGGCGGCGAACGGCGCCGCTGCGAGATTGCCCGCGCCCTTGCGATCGACCCGAAATTCATCTTGCTGGACGAACCTTTCGCCGGGGTGGACCCGATCGCGGTGGAGGACATCCAATACATCATCGCCAAGCTCAAATACCGCAACATCGGCGTCATCATCACAGACCACAACGTGGGTGAGACGCTCGCGATCACCGACCGGGCGTACCTGCTCTACGAAGGCACGATCCTTCAGCAGGGGACACCGCAGGAGCTGGCCGCGGACGAGGACGTCCGCACCAAATATCTGGGCTCGGGCTTTGTCCTCAAGCGTTCCGTCTCCGTGGAGCGGGCCCGGGCGGAATATGAAAAAACGATAACCAAAACCGAATAACCATGCTGATCCCTGACATCACCATCGCCGTCGACGGCTTTTCCTCCACCGGCAAGAGCACCTTCGCGCGGCTGATCGCGAAACATTTCGACTTCCTGTATCTCGACTCCGGCGCCATGTACCGCGGGGTCACCCTCTTTGCACAGGAGCAGGGGCTGATCGCTCCGGACAACACCGTCGATCCGTCACTGGAGAAAGCGCTGGAGACGCTCGACCTGCATTTCGAAGCAGGTACCGTGCTCCATATGGGCGAGCGAAACATCGAGAAACTCATCCGCACGATGGAAGTCTCCTCGCAGGTGAGTCCGATCGCGGCCGTGCCTTATGTACGCCGCTATGTGGACGGGCGTCTGCATGCCTTCGCCGCCTCCGGCCGCGTTGTGATGGACGGCCGGGACATCGGCACCACCGTCTTCCCGAACGCCGAGATCAAGGTGTTCCTGACCGCCCGGCCCGAGGTGCGCGCACAGCGCCGCTTCGACGAGCTGGCCGCCAAGGGCGAGAACCCCGTTTTCGAGGAGGTCATGAAGAATCTCCAGGAACGCGACTATATCGATTCCCATCGGGAGACCTCCCCTTTGCGACGCGCCGAGGATGCCTTCGTGCTGGACAATTCCGAGATGGGGCTCACCGAGGAGACCGCGTGGGCGGAAGGTCTCATCCGCGGAAAGTTCGGCCTGTTGGATGCGCCGGAGGAGGGGTATGCAGGTTGAAATTGACAAGAATTCCGGCTTCTGCGGCGGTGTGATCCGGGCCATCGGCACGGCGGAACGCCACCTCGATGTGACGGGACGCCTGTTTTCGCTCGGCGCCATCGTCCACAACGAAGAGGAACTGGGCCGCTTGGAAGCACGCGGACTCGTAACCATCAACACGGAGGACCTCGGGCAGATGCAGGAACCCGTGTCGGGGGAGACCCTGTTGATCCGCGCCCACGGGGAACCGCCGCAGGTCTATGAGCGGGCCCGGGAGCTCGGTTTCGAACTGGTGGACTGCACCTGTCCCGTGGTGCTCGGCCTGCAGAAGAAGATCCGCGAGGCGCACGCCCGCCTCAGCGGAAAAGGCGGTCAGATCGTGCTTTTCGGAAAGATCGGCCATCCCGAGGTACTGGGACTGGTGGGTCAGGTGGACGGCGGCGTGCTTGTGGTCGAGACATTGGAGCAGTTGCAGGAGAAACTGTCGGACGGCAGCCTGCGGACGGACCGTGATATCGAGTTGTTTTCGCAGACGACCATGAGCCCGGACGGTTACGCGGAGATCCGGGAGCTGCTTGCCGGTGCCATGCACGGAGCGACCCTGGAGGTCCACGACACGATTTGCCGTCAGGTGGCGTCCCGCCGGCAGGAATTGTCCGACTTCGCCCGGCTTCACGATGCCGTCGTGTTCGTGTCCGGCAAGGACAGCTCCAACGGAAAGGTGCTGTGCGAGCGCTGCCGCAGCGCCAACATCCGCACCTGGCACGTCGGTTCCGCCGCCGAACTCCGCCGCGAATGGTTCCGCCCGGAGGACCGGGTGGGGGTGTGCGGGGCGACCTCCACGCCCGGCTGGTTGCTGGAGGAGGTGGCGCAGGCCATTAAAAATTTGCAATAATTAGCGCAAATCGTTAAATTTGCCAAGATATAACGAGATTTAAACCAATAAGAGATAACGAGTTTATGGCAACAACAGCTGATTTCAAGAACGGGCTTTTCCTCAAGTACAACGACAAACCGTGCCAGATCGTCTGGTTCCAGCACGTCAAGCCGGGCAAGGGCCCCGCTTTCGTGAAGACCAAGCTCCGTAACCTGGAGAACGGCAACATCCTTGAGAACACGTTCACCGCCGGCATGAAGATAGAGACGATAGATGTCGAGCGCAGGCCCTACCAGTTCCTCTATGCCGAAGAGGACGGTTTCAATTTCATGCACGAAGAGACTTACGAGCAGATCCTTCTCCCGAAGGACGTCGTGGAGAATTCCGACCTGATGAAGGAAGGCCAGCATGTCGAGATGATGTTCATCGTGGGCGAGGAGCGCTGCCTTACCTGCGAGCTTCCGACCTACGTCACCCTTGAGGTCACTTATTCCGAGCCTGCGGTCAAGGGCAACACCGCTTCCACTTCCGCTCTCAAGGAAGTTACGCTCGAGACCGGCGCCACCGTCATGGTCCCGCTCTTTATCGAAACCGGTGAGAAGATCAACGTCAACACGTCCGACCGTTCCTACGGCGGACGTGCATAAGGAAGCGGACAGGATCGCGGCTATAGCCGCTCGATCTTGAGCTGCTGGATCTTGTAGGACTTGCCCTTGGAGCTGACGAAAATGGTGACGGAGAAATTCTCCCCACCGGCCTTAAGCGTTCCGAGGGCATACTTCATATTGTCCCGCCCGGCCGTGTGGTTGACCTCGAAAGAACGGGGGGAATAGCTCTCGAAGAAGGTCTTGACGATCTGCTTGGCCTGGGCTTTGCTGGCGTTGCTGCCCTTGGAGACCACGGCGATCTCCAGGTTGTCGTCGAACCAGGCCGAGAGGTTGTCGGCATTGCCCTGCGCCATATATTTGCTGATCGGAACGAACACGTCGAACCCTGCGGGCTGCGCCAGGAGGCGTCCGCAGGACAGGAGCGGGAGGAGGACGAAAACTATTTTCAACAAGCGTTTCACGTGCTGATACTTTTGCAAATTCCGAGCCACGTTGCTATATTTGTGGAGAGATGCGAATCACGCTTGTAACAGTCGGACGGACGGACATTTCCTGGGTCCGGGACGGCCTGGAGATGTATGTCTCCCGACTGGAGCACTACGTGCCCTTTTCCTTGAAAGAAATCCCTGAATTGAAGGGCGTTTCGGCCCTGTCCACCGACCAGATCCGGCAGCGGGAGGGAGAGGGTGTCCTGAGACTGGTCAAACCTGCCGACGAGCTGGTGCTGCTGGACGAACGGGGCAGGGAGTACCGCTCCGTGGAGTTCGCCCGCTGGCTGGAAGGACGGCTTGCCCGCTCCGGGCGCGACCTGGTCTTCGCCATCGGCGGAGCGTATGGATTTTCCGATGCGGTCTATGCCCGCGCGGACGCGAAACTGTCCCTTTCGAAGATGACGTATTCTCACCAGCTTGTGAGAACGATTTTTGCAGAGCAGCTGTACCGGGCTTTTACCATCCTCCGGGGTGAGCCCTATCATCACGAATGAGAGTGGGAAAACACATACGGGAATGGATTGCCATGGCGCTGCTCGTGGCCGGTGTCGCGCTTTTTATTTCCTCGTTGCAGGCCACCCGGAAAGCGGGTGACAGCTCCGACGCAGCACGCCGCATGGAGCGCATCCTGGAGCGCCGCATGGCCAGTCTGGACGGGTACATCGCCCAGGCGCTCTCCCAGGACCCGGCGCAGTGGATGCAGTTGGAGAACTTTCCGCAGGATTTCGTCATTTATCGCTACTGCGCCGACACCCTCCAGTCCTGGTGCAATGAATTCCCGATCATCAACGACAATATCAACCGGCGGGTCTATGTACCGTTTCTGGTGGACCCGCGGATCGGCGTGGAGTCCCCGCTCCTGCAGGTGGGCGACTCGACGGGTTTCTACAATCTGGGCACGCGCTGGTACCTCGCCAAGACGGTCGGAGACGCTTCCGTCCGCGTGATTGCGGGCCTGCAGATCATGGATGACCTTCCGATAGACGGGAGGACGCTGGTCAATCCCCGGCTCCGCCTGTCCCGACGCTATGCCATCCGGCCCGTCTCGGAAAGCGGGGGCACGACCGTGAGCGTGCAGGGAAGACCGCAATTCAAGGTCACGGGCGAATTCCTTTCCGTCAGCCGGGATTCTTCCCCGTTGGTGTGGCTTGCCCTAGCCCTCATCCTGACATCCTTTCTCCTGTATTTTGACGCGGAGCGTTCCGTCCGGCGCCTGTCTGTGGTCGCTCCGGGTGTGGTCGTGCTGCTCTCCGGCCTGTATTTCTGGGGAAAGTTTTCGCGCAACCGCATCCTGATCTTCTCGCCGATGCTCTTTGCCGGAGGAGAGCTGCTGTATTCGCTGGGTGCGGTGATTCTGATCAACCTGGCCATCCTTGTCCTGTCGGTCTGTTTCTACATGGCCCGGAAGGACCTGGTGGCCCGTATGGGCACGCGTGGGCGGAAGCTCGCCCTGGCCGTCTGTGCGGTGCTCGCCGTCATAGGGATCCTGTTTTATTCGCAGGCGGCCTTGCGGAGCATCATCCTCAACTCGGGCTTTTCCCTGGAGCTGTACAAACTGGCTCAGCTGAGCCCTTTCAGCGTGCTGGTGTACCTGTCGTTCATCACGATGCTGCTCAGCGTCCCGCTTTTGCTGGAGCTGGCCGTTCCCGCCGTCAGCGAGTTCACGGGACACCGCCTCGATCCCTTCTCGCTCACCGGACGGGTGATCCTGTCCCTGCTGGTCGGCGTGTATCTGGTCACGACAGCGGCGATGCTGGGTTTCCGGAAGGAGGAAGACCGGGCCGAGCTGCTGGCCAACCGGCTGGTCTTTGACCGGGACATCGCGATGGAGATGCGTCTGCGCCGGATCGAGGCGCAGATTGCAGACGACATGATCCTGGCGGCGCTCTCGCAATTCCAGGGATCGGACCAGGCCGTCCAGAGCCGTATCTCGGATTATTATTTCGCGGGGGGAGAGCGGGATTACCTCGTGACGGCCCGTGTGTTCAACGAATTCAACAACACGCGTCAGGCGGCCATCGAATACAACACCACCCTGCGGGACGGCGTTCCGATCGCGGATAACTCGCGTTTCCTGTACATCAAGCGCGACACCGGCCGGCCGTACTACGCCGGCGTCTTCTACTACCTCTCGGAAGAGGGGACCATTTCCCGGGTCCTGGTCCGGGTGGGGCTGCGGGAAGTCCGGGGTGGGCGGGGCTATGCCGGCATCTTCGGTATCACGCCGCCCGGCCAGGTGGCCCTCCCGTCCGGTTATTCCTATGCCCGTTATTCCGATCGCACGCTGCAGGCATACAAGGGCCGTTACCCGTATCCCACGCGCATGGACGACGATTTGTACGTACAAATGTACGGCGCGCGCCGCAACCATTTCAAGATGGGCGGCTACACCCACTTCCTGAACGTGGTAGGCGAATCGGAGTCCGTGGTCATCTCACGGACGAGCATCAGTCCGCTGTCGTATGTCGTGGCCGGCGTGCTGGTGGCGCTGCTGACTTTCCTGGCCTTTTCGACCATCGTACTCCGGCGGCCCAAGGCTCCCGTCTTCCAGCAATCCTATTTCAAGACCCGGATCTCCGCGATCCTGCTGGTCTCGCTGCTGCTTACCCTCCTGGTCATGGCGCTGGTGAGCGTGCTGTTCGTGTATTCCCGCAACGACAGCAACCGCCAGTCGGTGATGTCGGACAAGATCAACTCCATCATCGCCATTATGGATGCCGGCCTGGAGGGGCTCCCTTCCGCCGGTCAAACGGACTGGCAGGCGCTCAGGATGCTCGTCGAGCAGGTCAGCGGCGAGACGGGCTCCGATATCACGCTCTATTCATCCGACGGGCGAATGCTTTTCAGTACCACCGCGGTCGTATCCGATCAGCTGATGGCCCAGGAGCGGATGAACGGCACCGCCTACTACAATATCATGTACCGCAACCGCCGCCAGTATATCCAGCAGGAACGCCTCGGCATGCAGAAATACTACAGCATGTACGCACCGTTGTTTGCCGCGGACGACTCGCTGGTGGCCATCCTCTGCTCCCCGTACAATGAGGAAACCTACGACTTCGAGGCGGATGCGGTCATGCACTCGATGTCGATCCTGTCGCTGTTCCTGCTCTTCCTGCTGATGGCGCTCTTTATGGTGTCGCGCATCGTGGACCGCATGTTCAAGCCGCTCAGCGAGATGAGCGGAAAGATGGACAAAGCGGACCTGGGCTCGCTGGAGTATATCGACTATGACCGTTCCGATGAGATATCTTCCATCGTCCAGGCTTACAACCGCATGGTCACGGAGCTGTCCGAGAGTTCGCGTAAACTGGCGCAGGCCGAGCGCGACAAGGCCTGGAGCGGCATGGCGCGCCAGGTGGCGCACGAGATCAAGAATCCGCTCACCCCGATGAAGCTTCAGCTCCAGCGGGTGATCCGGCTCAAGCAGAAGGGGGATCCTGCCTGGCAGGAGCGCTTCGAGGAAGCCAGCAAGGTGATCCTCGACCATATCGACATCCTCACCGACACGGCCAACGAATTCTCCACCTTCGCCAAACTCTACACCGAAGAGCCCACGGAGATCGTGCTGGACAGGCTCCTGCACGAGGAGATCTCCATGTTCGACAACCGGGACAACATCCGCTTCGACTATCTCGGCCTCTCCAACGTCGTGATCCAGGGTCCCAAGCCCCAGCTCACCCGCGTGTTCGTGAACCTGCTGGGCAATGCCGTGCAGGCCATCGGCGATGCGCCGGACGGCCGCGTCATCGTTTCGCTGCGCAAGTCCGTGCGCGACGGCTTCTGGGACATCGTCGTCGAGGACAACGGGCCGGGTGTGTCGGAAGAGAACGTCGAACGGCTCTTCACGCCGAACTTCACCACCAAGAACGGCGGCTCCGGCCTCGGGCTCGCCATCAGCCGGAGCATCCTCGAGCGCTGCGGCGCCTCCATCTCCTACTCCCGTTCCTTCACCCTCGGCGGAGCCTGCTTTACCGTGAGCTACCCGATCTGAAACACGGTATCATGCGAGAATCGAGTTATGTCTCGAGAAAAATATAAAATCTTTCGATTTTTCTTTTGAATTCTTTTTGAATATCTTTTATTTTTTTATATTTGCAGCGGTAAATAATAGGGATTATACGCATAGCCCTTAACAAGGACTTGCGTATGGTTAAGTAAACACTGTTTTTGGTTGGGTAGCCTGCCGGTATTTTCCGGCAGGCTTATTCTATAGAATTTCGACTTTCAGCTCCCGGATGGTTTCAATTTGTTCCGCTTTGATCTTGCTGTCGGTGATGAGCGTATCGATGAGGGACAGGCGACCCAGGCTGGCGAAGGAACTGATGCCAATCTTGGAGGAGTCGGCCAGCAGATAGACCTTGCCGGCAGCCCGGATCATGGCTGATTTCACGACCAGGTCGCTCAGGGACGGGTAGGTGAGCTGCATGTCCGGGGAGATGCCGGCCGTGGCCAGGAAACACTTGTCCACGTGGATTCCCTTGAAGGAAGCGGCCGCCATGTCTCCGGTGAGGGACAGGGTAGAAGCCTTGAATTCACCGCCGGAGACCATCAGGTTGATGCCCGGATTACCGCCCAGGATCATGGCGATATTGAGGGCGTTGGTGATGACGTTGAGCTCCTTGAATCCGGTCATGAGCTTGGCCAGTTCCGTTGTGGTGGTCCCGGAATCCAGAATGATGCTGTCGCCTTCCTGGATGAGTGCCAGCGCTTTGAGGGCAATTTCTTTCTTTTCTTCCTTCATCTTGCTTTCGTTCAGAAGCGTGCCGGTGACGGCAAAGCTGCCGACGTCCTTCAGCCGTGCTCCGCCATGCTCGCGGAGCACGAATCCCATTTCCTCGAGGACTTCGAGGTCCTGACGGATCGTTACGTCGGAAACCTTGAAGATTTTCGAAAGCTTTTGGACTTTGGCATGTCCGTCTTCGCGGATCAGATTCAGGATCTCTTGCCTGCGCTGGTTTAAAGGTGTCATGATTGTCGTTGTTCTCTGATACAAAAATACGATTAAAAAAACTCCTTTCAAAACAGAAACAGAATATTAAAAGAGAAAAAATGAAAATAACTTTCGATTTCTTTTTTTCTAGTTCTGATTATTTATATTTGCGCGAAAACAGATTAATAACGAAACCACAATATGAGCTCTCAAGCATTAAAACTGATTTCGGAACGAAATAGAAAAAGGCTTCTGGAGGTAATCTACAGCGCACGTGCCGGGCATACCGGAGGGGATCTCTCTTGTCTTAACGTTCTTACTGCCCTGTATTTTCACACGCTGAACATTTCCAAAGACCAACTGTCGGATCCGGAACGCGACCGCTTCATCTTGAGCAAGGGACACTGTGTGGAATCCCTTTTCGTTACCTTGGAGTCGAAAGGCATTCTGCCGAAGGAAGATCTTGATTCCCTCGGTCGTTACGGTTCTCCTCTGGGCGGACACCCGACTTCGAATGTTCCCGGGATCGAGGTAAACTCCGGCGCCCTGGGACATGGCCTGTCCATCGGCGTCGGGATGGCCCTGGCGGCCAAGATGGATGGCAGACAATACCGCACTTTCGTACTGATGGGCGACGGAGAACAGGGCGAAGGATCCATCTACGAAGCCGCAATGGCTGCCCACCAGTATAAACTGGACAACCTGGTTGCGATCATCGACCGCAACCATCTGCAGATAAGCGGCGACACGGAAGACGTGATGGCGATTGACGACATTCATGTCAAATGGACGGCGTTCGGATGGGAAGTGACAGAGATGAACGGTGACGACATGGATGACATCGTGCGTACGCTCGATGAACTTCACCCGGGCGGAGGAAAGCCGCATCTGATCATTTCCCACAGCACCAAGGGAAAAGGGGTCTCTTATATGGAAAACGTCGCCAAGTGGCATCACGGTGTCCCTACGGAGGAACAATATGTTCAGGCCATCCAGGAGATCGAGTCAAGAATCAAGGAAATGGAGGGAACAATATGTTAGCTTGCAGGAAAACTTTTACCGAAACGTTGCTCGAGTTGGCACGTAAGGATAAGGATATCATAGCCGTTACCACGGACGCGCGCGGCAGCGTAACCCTGGGCGACTTCGCCGAGGAACTTCCCGCACAGTTCGTGGAGTGCGGCATCGCCGAGCAGGATGCCGTTGGGATTTCGGCTGGTCTGGCGCACAGCGGGAAAAAAGTATTCTGCTGCGGACCGGCCTGTTTTTATGTGGCGCGCAGCCTGGAGCAGGTCAAGGTGGATATGGCTTATAGCGGCAATCCTGTCAAGATTCTCGGCGTGAGCGGCGGAGTGGCGTATGGCGCCCTGGGCGCGACACACCACAGCCTGCATGACATTGCGGCGCTGCGTTGCTTCCCGGGCATGAACATCGTTCTGCCGCCAGATGCTGCGGCCACCGAGACCCTGGTGAGGTTCCTGGTCGATTTCCCCGAGCCTGTTTACGTGCGCGTCGGGCGCGCGGGCGTACCCGATGTATATGAAGGAGACTTCCGCTTCGAGATCGGCAAGGCCAATACCCTCTTGGAAGGCAACGACATTACCCTGATTGGTGCGGGAGAGACGGTCTGGCACGTACTGCAGGCCGGCAAGGCCTTGAAGGAGAAGGGCATCGGCGCCCGTGTCCTGGACTTCTCCTGGATCAAGCCTTTCGATCGCGACGCGTTGCTGAAGGCCGCCCGCGAGACCTCCCGTATCCTGACGGTCGAAGAGCATAGCCGTTTCGGCGGTCTGGGCGCCCTTGTGACCGAAACGCTCTCCGAGGCACCGGTCCCTGTCCGTATCCTCGGCATTCCCGACGAGAATGCGGTTCACGGCTGTTCGAAGGAGATTTTCCACCATTATGGCCTGGACGCCGAAGGGATTGAAACCGCAGCACTTGACTTTTTAAAGAAATAAGCCATGGCATATATCATTTCCGTTGACCAAAGTACGCAGAGCACCAAGGCGTTCCTTTTTGCGGAGAACGGCAAGGTCGTTGCTTCCGCCTCGCGCGAACACGCGCAGATCTACCCGCGGGAAGGCTGGGTGGAGCACGATCCGGAACTGCTCTACGCCAACACGGTGGCGGTGATCCGCGAAGTGGCTGCCCAGGCGGATGGATCTTACTCGCTGGCGCTGACCAATCAGCGTGAGACCGTGGTCGTGTGGAACCGGAAGACCGGGAAGCCGGTCTGCAATGCCGTCGTCTGGCAGTGCATGCGCGGCAAGGATATCTGTGATGCGCTCAAGGCGGCGGGCCACGGCCCGCTTGTGAAAGAGCGCACCGGTCTGCTGATCGATCCCTATTTCTCCGCGAGCGGAGTCAAGTGGATCCTGGACAATGTCTCCGGAGCCCGGGAAGCTGCAGAACAGGGTGATCTGCTGATGGGTAATGTCGACTGCTGGCTCATTTGGAAACTGACCGGCGGTGCGGTGCACGCTACGGATTATACCAATGCTTCACGTACGCTGCTCTTCAACATCCACAGCCTGGACTGGGACGCGGAGATGCTGCGCCTGTTCACCATTCCGCGCAGCATGCTGCCACAGGCTCTTCCCTGTGACGCTGTCTTCGGACAGACCACGGTCGAAGGTGCTTTTACGGAACCCGTTCCCATCGCCGGCGTGCTGGGAGACAGTCACGGAGCCCTGGTGGGCCAGATGTGCCTGGAGGAGGGTCTTGGGAAAGCCACCTACGGCACCGGCTCTTCGGTGATGGTCAACATCGGCGAGAAATACGCCGACGCTCCCGAGGGCCTGGTCACTTCCGTGGGCTTTGCCGCCCTGGGCAAGGTTTTCTATGGCTTCGAGGGCAATATCCACTGTACCGGCGCAACGATTACCTGGCTCAAGGACAAGCTGGGCCTGATCGACAGCCCCGCTCAGATCGAGGCGGTGGCTACATCCGTGCCGGACAACGGCGGAGTTTATTTTATACCGGCGTTTGCCGGCCTGGGTGCCCCCTGGTGGCATCCGGAGGTGCGCGCGCAGATCTGCGGAATGACCCTCGGGTCTTCGCGGGCCCATGTGTGCCGCGCCGCGCTGGAGAGCATAGGCTATCAGGTAGCCGATCTGGTAAAGGCCATGACCGACACGGCCGGGATCGCCCTCAGGGAGATCCGCGTGGACGGCGGCCCTACCCGCAACCGTTTCCTGATGCAGTTCCAAAGTGATCTGCTGGGCGTCCCTGTGGTGCGAAGCGAAGTCGAGGATGCCTCCGCTTTCGGCGCTTTTGTCGTGAACGGCTTTGCCCTGGGGCGCTGGAATTCCTTCGCGGAGGCGCTTTCCGTCTGGAAGGGTGAAGCGCCCGTGACACCGCATCCCGATGCCGGGACTGCCGCCGCTTATGCCGGCTGGCGGGCCGCTGTGAACCAACTGATCAAATAACAACTTAAAACACAATAACTACTATGTACAAAAAAGGTAAAAAGCTCTGCTTCGGTGTCATTATCGGCACCCGTGCCTATTTCAATCCGGCGCTCGCCATCGACGTGCGCAAGGAACTTCTCCGCGTGCTCGACGAATGCGGGTACGATTATGTAATTCTCCCGGAAAACGCCACCGTGACCGGCAGCAGCAGCATCGAGACCCGTGAAGACGGCCTGAAGGTCGCTGCGCAGTTCCGCGAGCACCGCGACGAGATCGACGGCATCATCGTCGCCCTGCCGAACTTCGGGTTCGAGATCGGCATCATCAATGCCATCAACGAGGCCGACCTTCGCGTTCCCGTCCTCGTGCAGGCCTATGACGACTACAATGACAAGGTGGACCTGGACAGCCGGCGTGACGCATTCTGCGGCAAGATCTCCGTCTGCAACAACCTCTACCAGTACGGCATTCCTTTCACGGATACGACCTTGCACACCTACGACATCTACGACCCGCTTGTGAAGGCCGACATCGTCAAGTTCGCCGGCATCTGCCGCGTCGTGAACGGCCTGCGCCACTGCCGCATCGGCCAGATCGGCACGCGCCCGCTGGGCTTCAACACCTGCCGCGCCAGTGAAAAGCTCCTGCAGAAGTATGGCATTACCGTGGTGCCTGCCGACCTGAGCGAACTCATTTTCGCTGCGGAAAAGATCGACGACAACGATCCCGAGTACCTCGCCAAGAAAGCTTCCATCCACGACTATGCGGATGTGCCCGCCAATTACGAGGACAAGATGCCGCTCGTGACCAAGTTCGCTGTCGCCGTCGAGCGCTGGACGGAGGCCAATTGCTGCGACGCCCTGGCCATTCAGTGCTGGGATTCGCTTGAGCTCAACTACGGCTGCGCTCCCTGCGTGATGATGAGCATGCTCTCCGACAAGCTCATTCCGAGCGCCTGCGAGACCGACATAGCCGGAGCCGTATCCATGTACGCGCTGACCCTGGCTTCGATGGAACCGGCAGCCCTCATGGACTGGAACAACAACTTCGCCCAGGACCGCGAGAAGTGTGTATGTACCCATTGCGGCAACTTCCCCTGCGGATTCGTGGGCAACAAGGACCTCAAACTCGCGCCGCTGGGCGTTCTCGGACGCACCCTCGGCAAGGTCAAGACCTTCGGTGCCGTGAGCGCCAAGGTGTCCGAAGGCGACTTCACCTTCTTCCGTATTTCCACGGACGACACCAAGGGCTGCATCAAGGCCTACCTGGGTGAGGGCGAGATCACCGACGAGCCTTATGGCATGGACGGCTGCATCGCTGTCACGAAGGTGCCGAACCTGCAGAAACTCATGAAGCACATCTGCCGCAACGGTTTCGAGCACCACGTGGCCGCCTGCCGCACCCACGTTCAGGAAATCCTGCAGGATGCCATCGAGAACTACCTCGGCTGGGAGCTGTATGTCCACGAATAAAGCATAAAGTATTATGGTACTCGTCAACAATGTCGCCCTCGCGATGATCTGCTGCATCTATTGCTGCATCTGCTGGGGATCCTGGGCCAACACGCAAAAGATGGTCCAGAAGAAGGACTGGCAGTCCTTCCTGTTCTACTGGGACTATATCGCCGGCCTGTTCGTGACGGCGGTGCTGGGTTTGCTGCTCTTCAATGGCGGGCATCTCTTTGAGAACTTGTCCTGGAGTGCCGTGCTCTGGCCTCTGCTCGGCGGTGTGATCTGGAATTTCTCCAACATTTTTCTGACTGCGGCGAACGGCGTGGCGGGCATGGCGGTCGGATTCCCGATCGGCGGCGGCCTCGGCTGGGTCGGCGGCATCATTTTCAACTACTTCAGTTCCGGCTTCACCGGCAACAAGCCGCTCCTGTGGACGGGTGTCGTGCTGGCCGTTGCCGCGATGGTGCTCTGCGCCGTGTCATACCGTCGGTTGACAACGAGCCAGAAAAAGAGCCCGTTGGCGGGTATCATCTTCGCAATCATTTCCGGTTTCGGCTTCGCTTTCTTCTACGGTCTTGTCGTCAAGGGTACCGCTCCCAACTTCGGCGGCGTGGCGACCCTCTCGCCGTATCAGGCTGTGTTCTTCTTTGCCGTGGCGGTTCTTATAAGCACCTTCCTCTTCTGTCCGGTGGCGATGCGCTATTCGGTGGAAGGCCGGGTGACGATGAAGGACTATTTCCAGAAGGGAGATGCCCGGACCCACCTCATCGGCATGTTGGGCGGCTTTATCTGGATGAGCGGCATGGTTATCAGCTTCATGACCGCGCAGGCGCCCGTCAACAAGGCCGTATCCTATGCTCTCTCCAATGCCTCCCCGCTCATTGCGATGATCTGGGGCGTGCTGATATGGCGTGAGTTCAAGGATGCCCCGAAGGGCACCATGAAATACGTCTATGCCATGTTCCTGTGCTTCCTCGCCGCACTGGTGATCATCGCGGCGTCCAACTAAGCAAGATAAACTCACTCATTATTTCATAACAGTCAATTCAAACCAAAAGATGAAACGATTCTTATCATTTGTTCTGGTGATGATTCTGGGTACGGGCCTGGCGCTTGCCCAGAACACCATCACTGTGTCGGGTACCGTCATCGATGAGGCGGGCCTTCCGATGATCGGGGTCGGTGTCCTCCAGCAAGGCACCACCAATGGCGCCGCGACCGACCTTGACGGTAAGTACACCGTCACCGTGCCGAGGGGATCCAATCTCGAATTCTCCTTCATTGGCTACGCCACCCAGTTGATTCCCGCCAACTCCGCGACGATCAACGTCACGATGGAGCCCGAGGCCAATTTCCTCGAGGAGACCGTCGTGATCGGTTACGGTGTGCAGCGCAAGAGCGATGTCACCGGTGCCATCTCTTCCGTGAAGGCTGCCGACCTGGAGAACCGCTCCGTCACCGATGTGCAGAATTCCCTGCAGGGCAAGACGGCAGGCGTCCAGCTCATCAGCACGTCCGGAGCTCCGGGTTCCGAGTCTTCCATGCGTATCCGTGGTTACAGCTCGAATGCCTCGTCCGACCCGCTCTATGTCGTGGACGGTCTGCGCATGCGCAGCATTTCCCAGCTCGACCCGAACGACATCGAGTCCATGGAGGTCCTGAAAGACGCTGCCTCCGCCGCCATCTACGGTGCGCAGGCGGGTAACGGCGTCGTTCTCATCACCACCAAGAAGGCCGCCCAGGGCCGCCGCATCATCCGCTACGACATGCAGCTCTCCCTGTCGGACATCGCACACATCCCGAGTGCCCTGAATGCCAAAGACTATCTGACCTGGGTCAAGGAAGGCAATCTGGTCACCGATGAAATCATCAACCGCTACTACGACAACAAGACCGACACCAAGTGGGCGGATGTCGCTTTCGAGCAGGGTGTCATGCAGCGCCACAACCTTTCCTTCCAGGGCGCGAACAACAATGGTTCCCTGTATGCTTCCGTATCGTTCATGAACAATGACGGTCCGGTCATCACCGACCACGACTCTTTCAAGCGCCTCAGCGTGACGATCAACGCCGATTACAAGATCAAGGATTGGTTGAAGTTCACGACGAACAACGCTTTCGGTTACAGTTCGACCAAGACGGTCGCTGCCGGCGGCATGGCTTCCCTGCCTGCTTCCGTCATCCAGATGGATCCGCTTACCCCGGTTGTCTATCCGGCCGATAACCTGCCTGCCCACATGCAGTCCCTCGTGGACCAGGGCCATATCTTCATCAAGGACGAGAATGGAGACTACTATTCCATGTCCCCGTTCCAGGAATCGAACAACATCAATCCGTACATTACCGTCAACGCTTCGGATCCGATGAACGATCGCTTCGAGCTCCGCGGTACCTCTTCCCTTGACTTCACGGCGATCCCGCATGTCACCGTGACCTCCCGTCTCGGCTATACCATCAACAGCTCCATCAGCAAGAACGTGACCTGGCCGAGCGTGACCAACACCGATACGGTGACGGACTATGTGTCCATCAACGGCAGCGGCGGTACGAACACCTACTACCAGTGGGAGAACTTCGCCAATTACAACCAGACTTTCGCCCGCAGGCACAATGTGAGCGCCATGGCCGGTATGTCCTATTCCTGGCGTTCCAACTACAGCGTGACCGGACAGATCTCCGGTACCGGACTGGACAATCTGGGTATCACCAAGCTCGACCCGAACTACGCCTACTTCGCCAACCAGACCGGTACGGCCACCAAGACCGTCAGCGGCGGTGAGATGCGCAACTATGCCGAGCTCTCCTACTTCGGCCGTGTCTCCTACGACTTTGACAACCGCTACTACATCCAGGCTTCCCTGCGTGCGGATGCGGCCGACCTCTCCATCCTTCCGCTCAACACCCGCTGGGGCTTCTTCCCGGCCGTGTCCGGTGGTTGGACCGTGTCCCGTGAGAATTTCTTCCGCAACCTGGGCCTGACCCCGGTCAGCCATTTCAAGCTCCGTGCTTCCTGGGGCCAGAACGGTTCCATCGCCGGCTTGAGCAACTATATGTATGCCGCGACCATCGCTTCCACGATCAAACTCGGCATGGAGCCCGGCACTTCCTACTCGACCGGTTCCCTGCCCAACGCTATCGGCAACTACAACCTCAAGTGGGAGACCTCCGAGCAGATCGACCTCGGTTTCGACCTCCGTATGTTCAAAGACAGACTCGCGTTTACCTATGACTACTTTGACAAGAAGACCAAGGACCTGATCATGCGGAGCGTGACTTCTTCGCTGGTCGTCGGCGGTACCCTGTCTCCGATCAATGCAGGCAATGTGTCCAACCGCGGCCATGAATTCGAACTGAGCTGGAAGGACCGCATCGGTGACTTCAGCTACTCGATCAGCGGCAACCTGGCCACCCTGAAGAATGAAGTCACCTATGTCTATGAGACCCTGACGCGCGTGCAGGGCGGCAGCGGCGGCTCCGGCGTGACCACCTACTTCGAGAAAGGTTATCCGATCTGGTACATGCGCGGTTACGAGTATGCCGGCGTCAATCCCCAGACGGGAGACCCGACCTTCGTGGATCACGGCAAGAACGATTCGGCCAATGCCCTTGTCCTGAGCGACGCCGACAAGGTCATGATCGGCTCCGGTATTCCGGACTTCACCTATGGCTTGACGCTCAACATGAGCTACAAGGGCTTTGACTTCACGGCATTTGCCAGCGGCGCCGCCGGCAACGAGATCGCCTATGCCGTCCCGCGTTCGACCCGTATCCAGGCCAATACGATGCAGTACATTTTCGACAACCGCTGGCAAAAGCCCGGAGACAACAGCCTGTTCCCGAGTGCCAAGCTTTCCGGTTGGGACGGTGTGAGTTATGCAAACTTCCTCGAGAGCTCCGGATACGTCTTTGACGGCTCCTACTTCAAGGTCAAGCAGCTCCAGCTGGGCTACACCTTCCCGAAGTCCCTGCTTGAGAAGATCGCCCTCTCCAGCGTCCGTGTATATGTCTCTCTCGACGACTGGTTCGTCTTTACGAAGTATCCTGGATTCGATCCGGAAGTTTCCGTCAGTTCCAGCGGTATCGGTATCGACTACGGTCAGTATCCTTCCATGAAGAAGACTGTCTTCGGTGTCAACATTTCCTTCTAACCTTTCAAACGGAAATCCGATCATGAAACTCAGATATATCATTACCGGTGTTCTCGCTGCAGGTATGCTGTTCTCATCCTGCTCCGACAAACTGAACATCTCCCAGCATAGCGTTGTCGCCATCGACGACTTCTACAAAACCGATACTGAGGCGGAAGAGGCTATCGTCGCCGCTTACTATCAGTTCAAGACCTCTCATTCCGGCGGTACATCCAGCGCTGCCTGGCTGCTGAACTTCCTGGGTGACGACCTCTGGACAGGAGGCGGCTCCCGTGCTGACGGCACCTACTACCAGTATTGCGAATATACGTTTACCGACGGCAACGGTGTCATCAAGAACCTGTATTCCGGACTTTATACCCTCATTTATCGCTGCAACCTGGTCCTTGAACGCGTGACCGGTGACAGTGCCGTGATGAAGCGTGCCCGGGCCGAGGCGCTTGCCATGCGGGCATGGGCCAATTTCGAGCTCGTGACCCTCTGGGGCACCGCTCCGCTGGTGGACCATATCCTGGGACCGGACGAGTACCTGCAGGGCAATGTGGAGTCTACGTCCGTCCTCTGGAACGCCATCGAGACCGATCTCAAGAACGCCATCTCCAGCGGCGCCCTGACCGACGTCACGGGCACCTACCGCCTGACCAAGGGTTTTGCCCAGGCCATGCTGGCCAAGGCATACCTCTGGCAGAACAAGTATGGTGAGGCTTCCAAAATCTACGACGAGATCATCGGCAGCAAGAAGTTCTCCCTGCAGGCCGACCTCACGAATTTCGGTACCATCCGGGGAGATGTCACCGCGGAAGACCTCTTCTGCATGCGCGGCATCGACGATGCATCCAATTCCGGGCCCAACGCCACTTTCCGTGGCACCTGGACCGGCCTGCGTGCGGAGAAGTTCGAGTACAACTTCGACAAGACCCGCCCGGCCACCGCAAACTTCGCGACCTATCCGTTCGGCTTCCAGGTCTGTCCGACCAAAGCGCTCTATGACAAGTTCGTCGAGGTCGAGGGCGAAGACGGCTATCGCCTGAAGAATTTCATCCTTACCTATCAGGATATGCAGGATGAATTCAATACCCGTGTCAAGGACGGTATGGAGATCTATGACTGCGAAGGTTATTTCAACCGCAAGTACATGACCTGGAAGGACAACGGCTCCGCCTACCGCTACCCGCTGCCTGATCATATCATGCGCTATGACGAGGTCCTGTGCTTTGCCGCCGAGGCTTATTTCCAGAATAATGAGAAAACCAAGGCCGTCAACTGCATCAACGAGATCCGCACCCGCGCCCAGGCCCCGACCGTCACGGAGGGCGACCTGACCATGCAGCTCATCAAGGACGAGTCCTGGATGGAGCTCTGCTTCGAGGGTCTTCGTTACCAGAACATCATCCGCTGGGGCGATGCCGCAAATCTTCTGAAGAACCGCGGTGCGATCCATCCGGAACTCCAGCCGGACGGAACGGTCAACTACAAGCGGTACAACGAGGACGGCACGGTCGGCTTCAAGACCGGCAAGCACGAGTTGTTCCCGTTCCCGGCCGATGAAATGGCGGTCAACGGAGACAACATGACCCAGAATCCCGGATGGGTATAGCCTGTTCCCGCTCCGTGCGATGATTCAACCTGCCCGCAGCCTGGGAAACGGGCCCGGGCAGGTTTTTATTCTGAAACATATAATTAACATACAGACGATATGAAAAGAATTCTTTCCGTTCTCGCTGGCATGGCCATCGCCCTGACGGCCTTCGCCCAGCAGAATCTCTTCATCTCCCAGGACATCGAGTCCGGCACCGTGGATGAGCAGGGCCGCGTGACCTTCCGCCTGATCGCTCCCAATGCCAAGAAAGTCCAGATCGCGGGCGACTTCATCAAGAAGGATGTCCAGCAGCACATCGCCGGCATGGTCGGTGCCGGCCAGATCGACATGAAGAAGGGCAAGGACGGCACCTGGACCTACACCTCCAATCCGCTCCCTTCCGAACTTTACAGCTACACCTTCCTGGTGGACGACGTTCCCGTGCTCGATCCCAACAATCCGCACGTGTACCGCGACTTCGCCACGGTGACGAACGTTTTCATCGTGGGAGGCGGCCTGGCCGACCTCTTCAAGGTCAACGATGTGGCCCATGGCACCCTTGTCGCGAAGTGGTATCATTCCTACGGTATCGGCAAGGACCGCCGCCTGAATGTCTATCTTCCGGCCGAGTACGACGCCAACCCGTACAAGCAGTATCCGGTTCTTTATCTTCTTCACGGCTCCGGCGGTGACGAGAACGAGTGGACCATCTTCGGCCGCGCCGTCCAGATCATGGACAACCTCATCGCGCAGGGCAAGGCCGAGCCGATGATCGTCGTGATGCCGAACGGCCATGCCGAAATGCAGGCCGCTCCGGGCGAGAGCTCCCTGGGTTACTACAAGCCCTTCCACTTCCGTGATCCCGAGGGCAAGTATGTCGCCAACTTCATGGAGATTGTGAATTTCATCGACAAGAACTTCCGCACCGTCCCTGAAAAGTGCGGCCGCGCCATCGCCGGCCTGTCCATGGGTGGCGGTCATTCCGTGAGCATTTCCCGCCGTTATCCGAACGTCTTCGACTATGTGGGCGTATTCTCCGCAGGCGGCCGCATCCACGAGTTGGATGAGAATGTGCCCGCGAACAAGGCTACGATGGACGAGGTCCGTACCCAGATCGCCAATGGCGTCTCCGCATACTGGATCGGTATCGGCCGTGACGATTTCGGTTTCGAGAACGCCAAGACCTACTACAATGATCTCAAGGCTCTCGGCATGCCGAACCTGAGTTTCCGCGAAAGCGAAGGCGCCCATGTGTGGAACTGCTGGCGTCTGTATCTGTCCGAGTTTGCTCCGCTGCTTTTCAAATAGAATAATAATATGAAGAAGCTTATTGCAATTTTCGCAGCCGCGCTTGCGCTGGCTGCCTGCAACGGCCAGAAGGCCCTTGCGCCGGAGGATCTGGCGACCCCCGTGGACAAGAGCAAACAGGAGCGCGTCCTGATCACGACGGATCTGGAGTGCGACGACATGAACGGTGTCATCCTCAGCCTGATGTATGCCGATCAGTATGACCTGGCAGGCATCGTCTGGACCGCCGGCATGTACCATTTCAATGGTGACGGCGGCAAGCATACGCTGGGCCAGATCACCCCGAATTACCGCTGCAATGCCCAGCATTGTGAACACCGCGTCAAGACCGCGGCCGACCTGACGGAGTACCGTCCGGTGGATCCGACCTGGCTGCCCCGCATCCTGGACTGCTACGAGTCCGATTATCAGCAGCTCAGCAAGAACAATCCGAACTATCCGACTCCGGAGTATATCCGTAGCATCACCAAGGTGGGCAACATCGAGTTCGAGGGAGACTATCGCTTTGAGACCGAGGGTTCCAACTTCATCGTGGATGTGATCCTCGACGACGATCCCCGTCCGGTCACGATCCAGCACTGGGGCGGCATCAACACGACCGTCCGTGCCCTCTATACGATCTATGAGCGCTATCATGGCACCTCCGAGTGGCCGGCTATCCTCAAGAAGGTGACCGACAAGGTCCGTATCGGCGGAAGCGGCGAGGACAATTGCCGCGCCGACAGCAAGATCGACCAGATGTTCCCGGGCCTCCAGAACGGCGGCTACGGCTTCGGATTCTTCAGCTATGGCTCTTTCTTCTCTGCGAGCAAGAATGTAAACCGTGCGGCAGAGGAGCTTCAGCCGTACATGCACGCACCCTGGAACCTGGAGGCGTACAAGATGAATCATGGCAAGCTGACCGAGCAGATCTGGCTGATGGCCGAAGGCCGCGCCATCTACGGTGAGCCGATCATCTACAACTACGGTCTGATCGACTACATGGACTGGGCCCTTTCCGCCGAGCAGGGTTGGGGACCGGAGACCCTGAAGGGCCGCGAACGTGCAGAGTACGAGCCGTACTCCTGGGCTTTCTGTCAGTTCGGCTGCGGTGGCTTCATCGACATCGGTCTGCGCCGTGACCTGAACAACCGCGGCAACAACCACTACACGATCGTGATGTGGGAAGAACTCGCTGCACGCGCCGACTGGGCCATCTGCGAGCCGCAGGACTGCAACCATGCCCCCATCGTGGACGGTGGACAGCTTGACCTGACGGCTGCAGCCGGCCAGACTGTCAACCTGAAGGGCTCCGCCAAGGATCCGGACGGTGACAAGATGAGCGCGGAGTGGTACGTCCCCGCCACCGCCTGTACCTACAAGGGAGGCAAAGCCGAAGGCCTTGGTGTCCAGGCAAAGGGCTGGGAAGCCAGTTTCACCGTCCCTGCCGACGCCAAGAGCGGCGACAAGCTCGTCGTGAACCTGGAGGTCCGCGACGAAGCCGAGCGTCCGATGACCCGCTTCGCCCAATATGTCATCACCGTTTCCTAATATGATGAAAAGAATGATTATGGCCGCTTCGGCGGCCATTTTCTGCTTTGTCGCATCCGCGCAGCAGAATCTGTTCCCGTCCCAGGACCTCAAGTCCGCCGTTGTGAACGAGGACGGCTCCGTGACCTTCAACTTCCTGGCACCCAAGGCGCACCGCGTGCAGATTGTGGGTGACTTCATGGAAGGGGAGAAAGGGACCAATGTGGGCATGGCCTCCAGCGGTATCGTGGAGATGACCGAGGGGGAAGGCGGCCTCTGGACCTATACTTCCAAGCCCCTGGAGTCCGAGCTCTACAGCTATACCTTCCTGGTGGACGGGATCGCCACGATCGATCCGAACCATCCCTACGTGTTCCGTGACTTCGCCACGCTGACGAATCTCTTCGTGATTCCCGGCGGGATGGGCGACCTGTACAGCGTGCAGGACGTGCCGCACGGCAGCGTGACGGCCATTTGGTATCATTCGGACGGAATCGGCAAGAACCGGCGCATGAATGTCTACACGCCCTACGGCTACGAGACCTCCGGCAAGCGGAAATACCCGGTGCTCTATCTGCTTCACGGGATGGGCGGCGACGAGGACGAGTGGAAGAATTTCGGCCGCGCCTGCGTCATCCTGGACAACCTCATCGCCCAGGGCAAGGCCGAACCCATGATCCTGGTGATGCCCAACGGGCACTCCGGCATGGATGCTGCCCCCGGAGAAAGCGACTGGGGCTACTACAAGCCTTACCATGTGACCAATGCCCCCGCTGCTTTCGAGAGCAACTTCCCCGAGATCGTCAAGTTCATCGACAAGACGTACCGGACCCGGGCGGACAAGAACCATCGGGCCATTGCCGGCCTGTCCATGGGCGGCTTCCATTCCGCATACATCTCCGCCAACTACCCTGACCTGTTCGGCTATGTGGGGCTCTTTTCCGCCGCCGTGGGCGCCATGCCTACCACCGGATCCCCCTTTTACGAGGATTTCGACGCCAAGCTGGCGAAGCAGTTCTCCAAGACCCCTAAGCTGTATTGGATAGGCTGCGGCAACGTGGATTTCCTCTACAACAACAATAAGGTGATGCGCGAGAAGTTCGACGCTGCCGGCTACCCCTACGTCTACATGGAGACGGACGGCGGCCATGTCTGGAAGAACTGGCGCATCTACCTCGCCGATTTTGCTCCGCGCCTGTTCAAATAGGCTTACAGATTAAACCGGAGACCCGCCTGGATGGAGAATCCAGGCGGGTTTTTCCGTACTTCAGTTATCAGATCCATTTTTGAATCATGTGAAAAACATTTCGATTTCTTTTGATTTATAGTTTCGTTTGCTTATCTTTACGGAGAGAAGTCAACGAAACTATCATATCATGAAACGGTTTTTCCTTTCCTCCCTCCTGGGCGTGGCTGCGCTGCTTTCCGTGGCCTGCGCTCCCAAAGACGGCACCTTCCAGGCGCCCCGCACCATCGTCACCTGCGACCCCGAGCTGGACGACAACAATTCCATGGTCCGGTTCCTGCTGCATGCCACCGACTTCCAGATCGACGGCCTGGTCTATACCAGCAGCCGTTTCCACTGGCTCGGCGACGGCAAGGGCACGACCCAGTTCATCCCGGGCGGCGAGTATGACAACATGGGCCTCGGCCCGCAGACTTCCTGGCGCTTCAATCCCGAAGAGCGCTTCATCGATGACATTATCGATGCTTATGAACAGTGCTACGCGAATCTGAAAGTCCACGACAAGCGCTACCCGACCCCGGAGTACCTGCGCAGCGTGACCAAGTGGGGCAATTGCATCTTCGAGGGAGACTATTCTTACGACACGGACGGCTCCAAGCTGATCAAGGAAAACATCCTGGACGACAAGCCGGGCCCGCTCTTCATCCAGGCCTGGGGCGGCTCCTCTTCCATCGCCGCTGCCCTGCGCAGCATCGAGGATGAGTACAAGGGAACGGCCGAATGGGACGCTATCGTAAAGAAGGTCAACGAAAAAGTAATCCTCTGCCTCTCCGGCGACCAGGACAACGCTTACAATAAGTATATTGCCGTGAACTGGCCGGATGTCTGGGTGTGGAGCACCAATGCCCAGATGGGCCGCTACAGCGGCAATCCCAGCCTGACCGATCCCGAGTGGACGGCGAAATACATGACCATCGGCCCGATCGGTGCCCGTGTGCGCCTCTGGGGTGACGGCAAGCAGATGGTCCCCGGCGACATGACCGACTTCATCGGCCCGTCCGCCGGCAAGACCGCCGACGAGATGCGAGCCGAAGGCTACTATGTCTGGAGCAACATCCAGCCGAAGGGCACCCTCTACGGCGACGGTGACAGCGGCTGTTTCTACATGATGATCGACAATGGTCTCCGCGCCTGGGAGGATCCGACCTGGGGTGGCTGGAGCGGTCGCTGGGACATCAAGAGAGGCGCACCGGAGTCCGGGCATCCCCGCTATATGGGCACCAATATCTCTACGATGGGCCGCCAGCCGGGCAACCGCCCGGGGCCGGCGCCCTCGACAGGGACGAACAGCTCTCCCGACATGGCGGCGATGATGGCCATGATGCGTGGCGGCGGAGCGGAGGACCATACCTTCCCCAACATGGCTCCCGAACGGAATCTCTCCGAGGCTGCGCGTATGAAGTGGTCTGTGACGCCCGCTTTTGCCGATGCGAACCATTATCCTGAGCTGAAGGGCCCGTTCGAACTGACGGCGGCTCCCGGCGAGACCCTCAAGATCAAGGCGAAAGCCACCGATCCCGACGGCGATGCCCTTGCGCTGAAATGGTGGTACTTCCCGGTGGGCAGCTATGTGCTGACCAATGCCGAGGCCCTTTCCGTGGACAGCCCCGAGACGGCCGAGACCACCTTCACCGTGCCCGCCGACGCCAAGAGCGGCGACACGATCCACTTCGTCCTCCAGGCCCGGGACAACGGTGATCCGGTGCTGACCAAGTATCTGCGAACCATCATAACCGTCAAGTAATGAAACGATTCTTCTTCCCTTTAGTACTTGTAACCGTATTGTTTGCTGCGTGCTCCCGGCAGGCTGAACCCCTCAAACCCCGGGTGATCGTGACCTGCGATCCGGAGCTGGATGACCACAATTCGCTCATCCGCTATCTGCTGTTCTCCACCGATTTCGATACGGAGGGCCTGATCTATGCCAGCAGCCAGTTCCACTGGAAGGGCGACGGTAAGGGCACGACACAGTATATCCCGGGCCGTGAATATGCCCGGGCCGGGCGTGACCTGGGCCCGCAGACCCACTGGCGCTGGGCGGAAGGGGAGCGATTCATCGACGAGGATGTGGAGGCCTATGCGCAGGTGTATCCGAATCTGGTGAAGCACAACCCGGACTATCCTAGTCCGGAGTATCTCAAATCTATCATCCGAGAAGGCAACGTCTGGTTTGAAGGCGAAATGGAGCACGATACGCCGGGCTCCGACCTGATCAGGCAGGTACTGCTGGACGATGATCCCCGGCCGGTCTTCATCCAGGTCTGGGGCGGTCCCAGCACGGCTTCCCGGGCACTGAAGAGCATCCAGGAGCAGTATGAGGGGACGCCGGAATGGACTGCCATCAAGGCCAAGGTGTCCGCCAAGGCCAAATTCTGCCTCTCCGGCCAGCAGGACCAGACCTACCGGGATTACGTCCAGAAAGAGTGGCCCGACATCGAGTCCATCATCCTGAATGCCGGTGTCATCTCGCTGGGCTATGGCGCCAAGCGGGGCGTACTGGATCCGGCGGATACACTGTATTTTTCTTCGGCCTGGACGGCCGAAAAGATCAAGAGCCAGGGACCCTTCGGCGCGATGTACCGCGTCTGGGGCGATGGCAAGCAGATGGCTCCCGGCGACTTCACCGACTACTTCGGCTTGAAGGGCTTCACCACGGAAGAGCTGGTGGCGCAAGGCTACTGGGTGTGGTCCCCGCCACAGCCGGAAGGCAATTTCATCAGCGAGGGCGACACCCCGATGTACCTGAACCTGATCGGCAACGGCCTTCGGGCCTGGGAAGTTCAGGAATGGGGCGGCTGGGCCGGACGCCGGCGGGAAATGACCGCCGAAGAGCGCCAGGCCGGCTTCACGGCCCCGTTCTCCATGCGTGCGACGCAGGATGCCGTTCTGCCGGATTTTGTGCCGGCCGTCCAGAATAGCTTCGCCGCCCGCATGGCCTGGAGCACGACGCCGGACTATTCCGCCGTGAACCATGAACCGGTCGTGAAGGGCCCGCTGGCTCTGACGGCCGCTCCCGGCCAGACGCTGAAGCTGAAGGTCCGCGTTTCCGATCCTGACGGGGACGACCTGACCTGCAGCTGGGCCCAGTACAAGGTCGGCTCCTATCAGGGAGACGTCGCCGTGGCTGATCCCTCCGCTGCTGCGACTTCCGTCACCGTCCCTGCAGACGCGAAGGACGGCGATACCATCCACCTGGTGCTGACGGTCGCCGACAGCGGCTCCCCGCAGCTGACGACCTATTTGCGAACAGTTATAACAGTCTTTTAGCATGCATAAATCCTCTCTTTTCCTATTGGGTATCCTGCTATGCCTTCCGATGACGGCACAGCCGAAGTTGTCGGAAGGAAACATAGAAGAGGTGCTCAGATCCATGACCCTCGAGGAGAAAGCCACCCTGCTGGTTGGCTCCAACCAGGGCGTACTGGCGGGAGGAGATCCGTCGGAGGCTGTCTACGACCTTCCGTCTACTGCCCGGATCTACGACAATAAGATGTCTGTAGGCGGGTCCACTTACGGTTTCCCGCACCTGGGCATCACCAACATCGTGATGGCGGACGGGCCGGCCGGCCTGCGCCTGGCCACCACCCGGCCCGACAAGGCGGGGGAGTTCTATTGCACGGCCTATCCTGTCGGCACGGCCCTCGCTTCTACCTGGAACACCGACCTGCTGCACAGCATCGGAACGGCCATGGGTGAGGAGGCCGAGGCGTATGGCGTGGACGTCATCCTGGCCCCGGCCCTGAACCTGCACCGCAACCCGCTGTGCGGAAGGAATTTCGAATATTACTCGGAGGATCCGCTCGTGAGCGGCAAGATGGCCGCTGCCATGGTGGACGGCATCCAGAGCCGCGGGGTCGGCACTTCCATCAAGCATTTTGCCGCCAACAGCCAGGAGACCAATCGCAAAGACAACGACGTCATCCTGTCGCAGCGCGCCTTGCGCGAACTCTACCTCAAGGGTTTTGAGATTACGGTGCGGGAGTCGCACCCATGGACGGTGATGTCGTCCTACAACCGCATCAACGGCATTTGGACCCAGGAAGATCCCGCCTTGCTGACCACCATCCTCCGGGATGAGTGGGGTTTTGACGGGATCGTCCTGACCGACTGGACCGCCCGGCGCAACACGGCTGCCGAGGTCAGTGCCGGCAACGACTTGATGATGCCGGGCCACAAGAGCCAGATCCGCGAGATCGTGGAGAAGGTCCGCTCGGGCGAGCTTCCGGAAGCGGATGTGGACAAGTGCGTGCGCCGCATGCTCGAGGTCATCGTCCGTACGGGCACGTTCCGCGGCCGCAGGGCCGCGGACGCCCCGGACCTGCAGGCCCACAAAAGCGTGTCCCGTCAGGCGGCGGGCGAGGGGATGGTCCTGCTCAAGAACGAAGGCGGTGCGCTGCCGCTGAAGGGTGTGGACCAGATCGACCTCTACGGCAACACGTCCTACAAATTCATTGCCGGCGGGACCGGCTCCGGCCAGGTCAATGCCGCTTATGTACGCAGCCTCAAGGACGGTCTTCATGATGCCGGCTTCCGGCTCAACGCTTATTTGGAGAATCTCTATGGCCGCCACCTGGACCTGCACGAGGCCCGTTATGCGGGCTTCCGTGCCAGTATGGTGAATACCCGGCCCATTGCCGCGGAACTGGAGTTGTCGCGCAGCGACGCCTTCCAGCATGCCGCCGAGGGCGACGTGGCCATCATCACCATCGGCCGCAATGCCGGAGAATCCCGGGACCGCAAGATCCCGGACGATTTCAACCTGACGGCGGCCGAGACGGACCTGATCCGAAATGTCTGCGATGCCTATCATGTGGCGGGAAAGAAGGTTATCGTGATCCTCAATATCTCCGGCGTGATCGAGACGGCCTCCTGGAAGGCCTGGCCGGATGCCATCCTGCTTGCCTGGCAGCTTGGCCAGGAGGGAGGAGATGTCGTGGCGGATGCCTTGACGGGCGATGTCAACCCTTCCGGCAAACTCCCCATGACCTTCCCCATGCAGTACTTCGACCATCCCTCTTCATACAACTTCCCGTACGACTTCAACGGTCCGCCCTCGTTCGGCTCCACGATGTCGGTGACCGGGCGGGTGGAACCGCTTGTCAAGGATGTGGATTTTACCCTTTACGAAGAGGGGATCTACGTAGGCTACCGCTACTTTTCCTCCTTCGGGAAGGAGGTATCCTATCCCTTCGGCTATGGTCTGAGTTATACGGATTTTGCTTATTCCAAGGCCACCGTGCGTAAAACCGCCGACGGGTTCGTGGCCAGCGTGACCGTGACCAATACCGGACGCGTGGCAGGCAAGGAGACCGTCCAGCTGTATGTTTCCGCGCCTGCGGGCGGGCTGGAGAAGCCGGACCGGGAGTTGCGGGCCTTTGCCAAAACGGCCCTTCTGCAGCCCGGGCAGAGCGAGACCCTGACCCTGCCGGTAGATGCTTACACGCTTGCCTCCTTCAACGAGGCTTCTTCCGCCTGGGAAACGGCTCCCGGCACCTATCGTTTCCTCTTTGGCGCGAGTGTGGAAGATATCCGCTGCTCGGCGGATACCCGTGTCCCCAAACTGCTCAAATGGCCGGTCCACGATGTCATGGCACCGGTGCAACCCATCCACGAATTAACCCGCAGATGAGCGGTTCCCAATATATTGTCAACCATCATTCAAATATATTTATGAAGAAAATCTTTACCCTTGCAAGCGTTATTTTCGCGATGACCCTTGCGCTCCAGGCCCAGGAGGTCAAGGAGCAGGACCCTGCCGCCCATCAGGCGCGCGTGTTCCCGATCCCGGTCGAGCACCTCTATTTCCACAGCGAGATCCTCGGCGTGGACAAGAATTTCTCCGTGATGCTTCCGCGGAGCTACAGCCGTGAGCCGGAGCGCAAGTATCCGGTGGTATATATGCTCCACGGTGCCGGCGAGAACGACTGGGAGTGGGCCAATATCGCCGTCTCCATGATTTTCGAAGCCATTACCATGATCACCAATGACGGCAGCGCCGCCGAGTGCATCGTCGTGTTCCCGAATGCCAATGAAGGGGGCCATCAGGGCTATTTCAACCAGGACGGCTGGAAATACGAGGATTACTTCTTCAAGGAGTTGATCCCGGTCATCGAGAAGCGCTACCGGGCGATTCCGGACAAGGGGCACCGGGCCATCGGCGGACTGTCCATGGGCGGAGGAGGTTCCTTCAATTACGGCATGCGCCACCCGGACATGTTCAGCAGCGTCTATGCGATCAGCGCGGCGGTCAGCCCGGCAGCCTTTGCCTCCGACCAGCCCAATCCGTCGGTGCTCCCTGCCACCATGAATGGCGGCACCTATACCGCTGCCCAGATCGAGGCTGCCAAGAGCGTGTATTTTGTGCTGGACTGCGGCGACGACGACTTCCTGTTCGACGCCAACGTGGCCACTTACCAGCAGATGAAGAAGAATGGAATGAAGGCGCAGTTCCGCTGCTTCGACGGCGCCCACGCGTCCTACTATTGGTATGATGCCCTGCGTCGTGCGATGGTGTATTTCACCCGCCATTTCGCGACCCAGATGCCGTAAATAGTGTTATCTTTGTAAAAAATGATGAAGAGACTCCTCACGATCCTCTTGCTCCTCCTTCCGCTTGCCGGCCTGCAGGCCCAGCCCGCCATTCGGGCGCAGCAGGGTGGCAGGGTGAAGGTCCTCGTTGACAACGACCTTTGCGGCGATGGCGACGGTCTCTTCCATCTGATGCATCAGCTGCTCTGCGCAAGTTCCGATGTCCGCGGGATTGTCGGGGCCCATGTCGGAGCCCGGTCGCAGGCGTGGGGGCAGACCCGGAATGAGGCGGGCGCCCGCAACAATGCCGAGATTTCCGTGAGCCGTGCCCTCGAGATCATCGATATCGTGGGCAAGACGGGGCAGATCGAGGTGCGGCCCGGGGCGCCGGGACCGATGTCCGATCCCGCGACGCCGGTCGAATCGGAAGGCGCGCGCCTGATCATCGAAGAGGCGCACAAGGCTTCGCCCGAGAGGCCCCTGTACCTGCTTTTCGGCGGCCCGCTCACCGATATCGCCAGTGCCTGGCTGATGGATCCATCCATTTCCAGGAATGTCATACTGCTTTGGATAGGCGGCCAGGAATACGACTTCGGCCATCCCTTCCCGCCGGAGCATCTTCAGGGAGCCAATCTCGTGGAATACAACCTGCGGCTTGACGTCAATGCCGCCCGGGTCGTGTTCAACGACAGCGACCTGACGCTTTGGCAGATCCCCCGTGACGTCTATCGGCAGTGCATGTACAGCATGGCCGAACTGGACGACAAGATCGCCCCGCTGGGGGAAATCGGGGATTATCTCTGTTCCAAGCTGGGGGGCTTTGCCCGCATGGCCGATACCTATGTCCTCGGCGACAGCCCGCTTTGTCTGATCAGTACCTTGACCACCACCTTCGAGCCCGGTGCGGCCGGTTCCTTTTATAAAGTTACCAAGGCTCCGCACATTACGGAGGCCGGCCTGTATGACTTCAGCGCACCGAACAGGGATATCATCGTCTACAGGAGCGTGGATACCCGCCTTCTTTTCGGAGACATGGAATCGCGCTTCCGCCTTCATGCCGCCAAGGCGGAGCCCTGAGCAGGATTCCGTTTTTTATGCGCCGCCGGACTGAAGATTCGGCGGCGTTTCTTGTTTTCTTCGAAAGAATCGATTATTTTTGATGTTACCTTATAGTTGGTAGTCATGTCTGAGAAACGATTATTGCTGGGCGATGAAGCCGTGGCGCTGGGGGCCTTGTATGCAGGGCTGTCCGGCGTTTATGCTTATCCCGGCACCCCTTCCACGGAGATCACGGAGTACATCCAGCAGAGCCCCCTTGCACGGGAACGCGGGGTGCGGAGCCGCTGGTGCACCAACGAGAAAACGGCGATGGAGGCGGCGCTGGGCATGTCCTATGCCGGCAAACGCGCCCTGGTGTGCATGAAACATGTGGGAATGAACGTCTGCGCCGACGCTTTCGTCAACGCCGCCGTCACGGGCGTGAAGGGCGGCCTGGTGGTGCTGGCGGCCGATGACCCTTCGATGCATTCCTCCCAGAACGAACAGGATTCCCGCTTCTACGGCAGATTCGCGATGGTGCCCATCCTGGAGCCCTCCTGCCAGCAGGAGGCCTTCGATATGGTTGCGGATGCCTTCGCGCTGTCGGAGTCGCTGCGCCTGCCGGTGCTGATGCGCCTGGTCACGCGCCTCGCACATTCCCGCGCGGCGGTGCAGATAGGGGCGCCCCTGCCGCAGAACGCCTTCGATCCGGACGACGAACGCACCCGCTGGGTGCTGCTGCCCGGCAACGCCAAGCGGCAGTACGCTTCGCTGGTCGCGAAACAGGAAGAGATAGGTTCCCGTGCCGGGACTTCACCCCGTAACACCCTTTCGCTGGGCGAAAAGGGCGGCCTGGGCGTCATCGCCGCGGGCATCGGCCACAATTATGTCCGGGAGGTGCTCCCGGCCGGGGTGTCCGTACTCAAGCTCTCGCAATACCCCCTGCCCGCCTCGCAGGTCCGCTCGCTCGCCGCGCATTGCGGCCGCATCCTCGTGGTCGAGGACGGGCAGCCTTTCGCGGAGGAGCAGGTCCGCGCCCTGCTGGGGCCGGACTATCCCGTCCAGGGCCGTTTGGACGGCCCGTTGCCCCGTACCGGGGAACTGACGCCCGACTGCGTCGCCGCAGCCCTGGGCGTGGGCGGAGCCGCTCCGCACGCGCCTGCGCTGAACCTCGCCGCCCGTCCGCCCCAGCTCTGCCAGGGCTGCGGCCACCGCGACGTATATGCCGCACTGAACCGTGTCGTGGAGGAATTCCCCGGCGCGCGCGTCTTCGGCGACATCGGCTGCTACACGCTGGGAGCCCTGCCTCCGTTCCGCGCCATCGACAGCTGCGTGGACATGGGCGCCTCCATCACGATGGCGAAGGGGGCGGCCGACGCCGGCCTGCGTCCTGCCATCGCCGTCATCGGCGACTCCACCTTCACGCACTCCGGCATGACCGGCCTGCTGGACGCGGTGAACGACCGTTCCGCCATCACCGTCATCATCAGCGACAACCTCACCACGGCGATGACCGGCGGGCAGGATTCCGCCGGCACACACAAATACGAAGCCATCTGCCTCGCCTTGGGCGTGGAACGGGAGCATCTCCATGTGGTCGTGCCCCTGCCGGCCAATATGGAAGAGATCACCCGGATCCTCCGCGAGGAAATCGCCTATGAAGGCGTGTCCGTGATCATCCCGCAGCGCGAGTGCATGCAGACGCTCGGCCGCAAACTCCGTCAGAAAAAGCAGCAGTCATGAGCAAGATCGATATCAAACTTTGCGGTGTGGGAGGTCAAGGCATCCTCTCGATCGCCACGGTCCTGGGCGAGGCGGCCACGCTTTCCGGCCTGCAGCTCAAGCAGGCTGAAGTTCATGGCATGAGCCAGCGTGGGGGAGATGTCCAGAGCGACCTGCGGCTCTCCACAGCTCCGATCTGGAGCGACCTGATCCCGCTGGGGGGTGCTGACCTCATCGTCTCGATGGAGCCGATGGAGGCGTTGCGTTACCTCCCTTATCTCGCCCCGGACGGCGCGGTCGTGACTTCTTCCCGTCCGTTGGTCAACATTCCCAACTATCCCGATGAGACGGCGTTGCTCTCCGAACTGGACGCCCTCCCGCATGTGGTGCGGTTGGACATCGAGGCGGTGGCCCGCGAGAGCGGTCTTCCGAAGAGCGCCAACATGGTCCTGCTGGGGATGGCCGCCCCATACATCGGCCTTTTGCCGGAGGAGTGCCTCCGGCAGGCCATCGCCCGCGTCTTCTCCCGCAAAGGAGAGGCGGTCGTGGAAGCCAACCTGAAGGCCTTTTCGGTGGGCCTGTCGCACAGTATGACAGTTAGTAAGTAGTGTAAATATGATCTGGAATCCGACCAAGGAATGCATGAGCCGCGAGCAGATGCGCGAACTGCAGGGCAAGCGGCTGCACAAGATTGTGGAGTATGTCTACCACAATGTACCTTTCTACCGCAACAGGCTGCAGGAGATGGACCTCTCGCCGAGCGACATCCGCAGCATCGACGACATCGTGAAGCTTCCCTTCACGACCAAGAAGGACCTGCGGGACAATTATCCCTTCGGCCTGCAGGCCGCCCCGCAGAGCGAAATCATCCGCATCCACGCCTCCTCCGGCACCACGGGCAACCCCACCATCGTGGGCTATACCCGCAAGGACATCAGCATTTGGAGCGAGTGCATGGCGCGCAGCCTCACCGCGTATGGCGTGGGCCGCAACGACACCTTTTCCGTTTCCTACGGCTATGGCCTGTTCACGGGCGGCCTGGGGGCCCACAACGGAGTGGAGACCGTGGGCGCGTCCGTCGTGCCCGCCTCCACCGGCAACACGGAGAAGCATGCGCGTCTGATCCGCGACCTGGGCATCACGGGCATCGCCTGCACGCCCTCGTATGCTTTGTACCTTGCCGAGACGATGGACAAGCTCGGAATCACGAAAGACCAGATCAGGCTCCGGGTGGGCGCCTTCGGCGCTGAGCCCTGGACGGAAAACATGCGCAAGGAGATCCAGGACCGCCTGTGCCTGAAGGGTTTCAACCTCTACGGCCTGAGCGAGATCATGGGCCCGAGCGTCAGCTACGAGTGCGACGAGCAGAACGGCTCGCACATCAACGAGGACCATTTCTTCCCCGAGATCATCGACCCGGTCACGCTGGAGCCGCTGCCCGACGGGCAGACGGGCGAACTGGTGTTTACGACCCTCACCAAGGAGGGCATGCCGGTGCTGCGTTACCGCACGCGCGACCTCTGCTCCCTGCTGCCGGGCGAATGCCCCTGCGGGCGCACCAACGTGCGGATGTCCGCCATTGCCGGCCGCACCGACGACATGCTCATCATCCGCGGCATCAACGTCTTCCCGTCGCAGGTGGAGAGCGTCGTGCTCACGATGAAGGAGTTCGCCCCGGTCTACATGCTCATCGTGGACCGCATCAACAACCTCGACACGCTGATGGTGCAGGTGGAGCTCCGCCCGGACTTCTTCAACGCCACCCTCGACACGCCGGCCGCCATCGAAGAGCTGGAGAAGCGCTTCGCCGACAAGCTTCGCAGCGTGCTGAGTATCAATGCCAAGGTGCAGATCAAGGCTCCCGGCAGCATCGAACGCAGCCAGGGCAAGAGCGCCCACGTCATCGACAACCGCAAGTTGAAATAATGCCTCACGATTCTTCGCCTTACTTCAATCCGGAGATGGAAACCCTCTCCAGGGAGGGACTGCGTGCCCTGCAGGGTGCGCGGCTGCAGCAGACGGTCAGCCGCTGCATGCAGGCCCCCTTTTATCGGGAGAGATTCGCCGCCCTGGGCATTGACCCCGGGGATATCAAGTCGGTGGACGATGTCCGAAAGCTGCCTTTCACCTCAAAGGAAGACCTGCGCGGGCATTATCCCTTCGGCCTGTCGTGCGTCCCCCTGCGCGATTGCGTGCGGCTGCATTCTTCGTCCGGCACGACGGGCAATCCGACGGTGGTCCTGCACACGCAGGGCGACCTGGACGCATGGGCGGAAGCCGTGGCCAGATGCCTCTGGATGGTGGGCGCCCGCCCGGACGACGTTTTCCAGAATTCCGCCGGATACGGGATGTTCACGGCCGGACTGGGCTTCCAGTACGGGGCCGAGCGCGTCGGCATGCTGACGGTCCCGGCTGCTGCCGGCAACACGCTCCGGCAGATCAAGTTCATCCGGGATTTCGGGACGACCGTCCTGCATGCCATCCCCAGCTATGCCTCCCGGATCTTCGAAGTGATGAAGGAGCAGGGCGTGGATCCGCGACGCGACACGAAGCTGCGCGTGCTGTGCATCGGCGCCGAGCCGCACAGCGAGGAGCAGCGCCGCCGCATCGAGGAGAACCTGGGCGTCAAGGCCTACAATTCCTACGGGATCTCCGAAATGATGGGCCCGGGCGTGGCTTTCGAGTGCCCGGAGCAGAACGGCCTCCACATCTGGGAGGACTACTACATCGTGGAGATCGTGGACCCGGTCACGCTGGAGCCGGTGCCCGACGGGCAGCTGGGCGAGCTGGTGCTCACGACGCTGCGCCGCGAAGCGATGCCCCTGCTGCGCTACCGGACGCGCGACCTGACCCGGATCCTGCCCGGTGACTGCCCCTGCGGCCGCCACCATGTGCGGCTGGACCGTCTGCAGGGCCGCAGCGACGATATGATCATCCTCAAGGGTGTCAATATCTTCCCGATTCAGATCGAGAAGATCCTCCTTCAGTTCGAGGAGATCGGCACCGACTACCTCATCACCCTCGAGACGAAGGAAGGGGAGGGCGACGTGATGAATGTCGATGTGGAAGTCAACAACGTCTTTACCGACGATTATGCCACCCTCCAGCGGCTCGAGCGTGAGATCACGCGCCGGCTCCGGGACGAGATCCTGGTCAAGCCGAAGGTCCGCCTCGTGCCCAAGGGGACCCTGCCCGTCAGTGACGAGAAAAAGGCCGTCCGGGTACGGGATCTGCGCAAGCTTTATTGAAATAAATGCAAAATAGAAACGATATGAGAATCAAGCAACTCTCCATCTTTATCGAGAATCAGTCCGGCACCCTCATCAAGGTGCTCGAGCTGATGAAGCGCTCCAACATCCAGATGATCGCCTGCACCATCGCGGACACCGCCGAATACGGCATCTTCCGCATCATCTGCAGCGAACCCGACCGCGCCTGCGCCGCCCTCAAGGAAGCCGGCGTCGCGGTCGCCATCTCGGAAGTCTTCGCCATCGAGATGACCGACCGTCCCGGCGGCGCGGCGGATGCCGTCAAGGCGTTCAGCGATGCCGGCATCGGCATCACCTACATGTACGCCTTCCTGCTGGACGGCAAGGGCATCATGATCATCCGCACGGATGAGACCGAGAAGGCCCGCGAGCTCATCAAGTCGCAGGGTCTCCCGTACCTGTGCGAAAAGGACTTTGTAAGGTAAGTTCTGGCGTAAGATATTGCGCAATGGCAGCGTCGCTGTCACTGGGCGATGAACTCATAGACGATGTTGCCGCCTTGCTTGGGCGGGGCGTCCGCCTTGGCGGAGAATTTCGACAGGCGGGCGGCACGGATGGCGAAGGAGCGCAGGCAGGCATCTTTGGATGAGACGGCCTCGTCCACTTTGGCGGCGATAACCGTCCCGCCGGGATCCACGACGATCAGGACCGTGACCTGCCCCGCGCCCATGCAGCGATAAGCCGGAATGGGCAGTTTGCTCGCCTTGCGGCCTTCGAGCCAATAAGACACGACGGAGGGCCCGGAATAAACCGGGGCCTCCTCTTTTTGGACTTCCTGCTGGGTCTGCTGGGTCTTGGGGTTGGGATCGGCGAAATCCTCCTGCTTGACTTCATAGCCCCGGGCGAGCTCCGCAGCGAGGCGTTCGGCATCCCGGTAGAGCTGCTCGGCGTCGGTACCGCGGTCGTCCTGGAGCGCGGCGCGGTCCACGGCCACGTTCCGCATCGCCGGCGCAGCGTCGATCTGCTGCTGGAGCCGTTGGGCGATGCTTTCCTTGAATTCCGCTTCCTCGCGGAGGCGTTCGACCTCCTGTTCGAGGCGTTCCCTTTCCTCCAGTTTGGAGAAGTCCAGCACGAAGCTGTTCTCCTGCCGGATCGAATAGTCCAGCCCTGCCAGTAACAAGACAATCACCACCGCGAGGTGTACGATCACGGTGGTGTAGATGCCTGCTTTGTCTTCCTGGGAGAGCCGGCGCACGGGTTTAAAATTTTTCGTGAAGCGATTTCTCGACCGTGGCGGTGATGACGTCGATAGCCACTTTGTTGTGTCCGCCCTGCGGGATGATGATGTCGGCGTAGCGTTTGCTCGGCTCGATGAACTGGAGGTACATCGGCTTGACGGTGCGCGAATAGCGCTCGATTACCCAGTGCACGTCCTTGCCGCGCTCGCTGATGTCGCGCGCCATGACGCGCATGAGGCGGTCGTCGTCGTCCGCATCCACGAAGATTTTGACATCCATCTGTTCGCGGAGGGGCTTGCAGGTGAAGATGAGGATTCCCTCGATGATGATGACCTCGGCCGGCTCCACGGTCACCGTTTCCGTCTTGGACCGGGAACATGAGATATAGGAATAGACCGGCTGCTGGATGGTCTTGCCCTTTTTCAGCTCGCTGAGCTGCTGGCAGAGGAGGCCCCAGTCGATGGCGTCAGGATGGTCGAAGTTGTTGGCGCGCTTCTCCTCGTCGGAGAGGTCGCTGCAATCCTTGTAATAGGCGTCCTGGGGGATGACCACCACGCTTTTGCCGTGGAGTTTCTCGGTGATGGCCTTGACGACCGTGGTTTTTCCTGAGCCGGAGCCGCCGGCGATTCCGATTACTAGCATATTATCAGGTTTTAGAACTCGGCGTTTTTAGGGGTTCTCGGGAAGGGGATGACGTCCCGGATGTTCTGCATGCCGGTGATGAAGAGCAGCAGGCGCTCGAAGCCGAGGCCGAAGCCGCTGTGGGGGCAACTGCCGAAACGGCGGGTGTCGATGTACCACTCGAGGTTCTTGCGGCTCATGCCGAGCTCGTCGATGCGGGCCTCGAGCTTGCCCAGGTCGGCCTCGCGCTCGGATCCGCCGATGATCTCCCCGATCTTCGGGAAGAGCACGTCCATGGCCCGTACCGTCTTGCCGTTCTCGTCCTGCTTCATGTAGAAGGCCTTGATGTCCTTCGGGTAGCCGGTGAGGATGACGGGACGGCCGAAGTGTTTCTCCACGAGATAGCGCTCGTGCTCGCTCTGCAGGTCGATGCCCCAGCCGACCGGGTACTCGAACTGCGTGCCGTTCTTCACGGCCTCTTCGAGGATGCGGATACCCTCGGTGTATTCGAGCCGTACGAACTCCGTACCGATGACGCTGCGCAGGCGCTCGACCAGTTCGGGATCATAGCGGTCGTTGAGGAACTGGATGTCGTCCATGCAGTGCTCGAGGGCGTAGGAGACGAGGTGCTTGATGAAGTCCTCGGCCAGGTCCATGTTGTCCTTGATGTCGTAGAACGCCATTTCCGGCTCGATCATCCAGAACTCGGCAAGATGGCGCGGGGTGTTGGAATTCTCGGCGCGGAAGGTCGGCCCGAAGGTGTAGATCTCGCCAACGGCGGTGGCTCCCAGTTCACCTTCCAGCTGGCCGCTCACGGTAAGGCTCGTCTGCTTGCCGAAGAAGTCCTTGGAATAGTCGATCCGCCCCTTCTTGTCGCGCGGGACGTTCTCGAGGTCGAGCGTCGTGACCTGGAACATCTGGCCGGCGCCTTCGCAGTCCGACTCCGTGACGATCGGGGTGTGGAGATAGACGAATCCTTTGTTGTGGAAATATTCGTGGATGGCGAAGGCCATCTGGCTGCGCAGGCGGTAGATGGCGCCGAAGGTGTTGGTGCGGGGACGCATGTGCGCGACGGTGCGCAGGTACTCGAAGGAGGTGTCCTTCTTCTGCAGCGGATAGCGCATCGGATCGCAGGTGCCGTACACCGTGATCTCCTTCGCTTTGATCTCGACCGCCTGGCCGCTTCCGACCGACTCGACCAGCTCGCCGCAGACGGCCAGGCAGGCACCGGTGCCGATCTGTGCGAGAACCGGCTCCGTGTCGGCGTTCTTGTCCACGACGATCTGGATGTTCTTGATGGTCGATCCGTCGTTCAGTGCGATGAATGCGATCTCTTTGTTCCCTCTCTTCGTCCTGACCCAACCTTTGGCCAGCACGTCCTGTCCCGCCTTCATGGCGAGCAGGTCCTTCACCTTGGTACGGATGATTTCCTTCATTGGATTCTTTTTTATTTTAAAAAGCAGCCCTCTCTTGCAAGGGGGCTGCTCGTAATCAATACTGCAATGGTTTATTGTGCAGGCTTTCTTGCTGAGTACATGATCTTCAGCGCGGAGCAGCGACGCAGCTCCTGCTTCACATCAGTAACGATACCCATTCTGACATCCTGGTCGGCCCGGATAGACACGGTCATGAGCTGGCGGTCAGCTTCGCTCAGGGCGTCACGCTCCGCGGCTACGAAGTCGCGGATATCGTCCGTGGTGCGGAAGGCGTCGTTCAACTGGATACGGGCATCGGTACCGTACTGGGCCTGATACTGCAGGGTCGGGGAACCGATGTTGATGTAGGAGTTGAGGTCCTTACGCTCCAGCTTGACGACTTCGGAAGCCTCAGGCGTGACAACTTTGACCTTGTTCTCGGTCTCACGCATCTGCGTGGTGACCATGAAGAAGAACAGGAGCATGAACACGATATCGGACAGCGAGCTCGAGGTGATCCCGGGCATTTCTTTTTTATCGCCTTTCTTAAATCTTGACATAATTGTATCCTCCTGTTTTATCTTCTACTGCCGACGTCCTTAGGCTCTGCCTCGGAAATGTTCTGCGGGATGCAGTCGCGGGCAATCCTCTGCTGGTCCTCGGTGAGGGCGGAGTACTTCCGGCCGAACTCGCGCATCGAGAAGTCGTCACGAAGTTCGTTGACGGCTTTGACGAGCTCGTTCTGGACGGCAATGTACGCCTGGTAACTCGTACCGCGGTCGTTCTGCAGGGAAATGACACCCTTGGAAACAGGGTAGGTGCCTCTGCTGTATCCTTCAATCTCCTTCACTTCCTTCTCGGGAAGATTCGGGTCGTTGGCAGGGTTGCTAATGAACTCTTTGATCTTGTCTTTGAGCTGGGAGACATCAATGGCTTCGGTACCGGCAAGAATCCTATCGGCGGAGTTGATCTTCACCACGATGATGTTGCGGCGGTTGACCTTCTGGTCCTGTGCCTTCTGATTGGGATCAGGCATCGGGGGGAGACGACGGGAAAGTCCGAAGTGCGAGCCCATTGTCGTGGTCATGAGGAAGTAGCACAACAACAGGAAAGCGATATCGGCCGTAGAACTCGAATTGATTGCTGGTGTTTTCTTTGCCATGATTATTTCTTATTTGTGATGGCCAGACGGATCTCACCGACGATGATGGCGAGGATAGCGCCGACACCGGCAATGAGAACGAGGTTCAGAATGGTATCAGTCAGTTTGAGCATACCGGCGGATACGGGAGTACCCGTATAACCGACGGCGGGATTGCCCTTTGCAAGGATGAATGCAACCAGGCAGACAGCAGCAATGCCGATCAGCACGACGCCCATCTTGAGGATGGACTTCGGGTTGTTCTTGATGCTGATGATGAGCCCGATGACAATCCAAGCGAAGAGTGCGAGGCCGATCATGATGTATGCCCAGTTGAGCAGAGCATCCACAGCCTTCGCGTCATTGGTCTCGAAGCCCTTGATGAAGCCCATGACCAAGAGCGCGACGCTGATGAGGATCAGCACCACAAGCCCCCATTTGAATATCTTGTTAAGTTTCATTATTCAGTCGTTTATACCGGTATTGGAATTATTTCTTCTCGCCGTATTTGGTCAGTACGTCGATCAGGCTGATGGAAGAATCCTCCATGTCGATGGTGATGGACTCGATCTTCGCAAGGATGTAGTTGTAGAACACCTGGAGGATCATGGCGACGATAAGACCGCCGACCGTGGTGATAAGGGCGACCTTCATACCACCGGCAACGACGTTCGGGGAGATGTCACCCGCAGCCTGGATGGCGTCGAAGGCGTTGATCATACCGATAACCGTACCGAGGAATCCGAGGGACGGGGCGAGGGCGATGAACAGGGAGATCCAGCTCAAGCCGCTCTCCAGCTGGCTCTGCTGCACGCTGCCGTAGGAAACGATCGTCTTTTCGACCACATCCAGACCCTGATCGTAACGGAGCAGACCCTGGTAGAAGATGCTGGCGACCGGGCCGCGCGTATTGCGGCAAACTTCCTTCGCCTTCTCGATGCCGCCGTCCTTGAGGGCGTCCTCAACCTTCGCGACCAGCTTCTTGGTGTTGATCTTGGAGAAGGAGAGATAGAGGATACGCTCGATAGCAAGGGCAAGACCGATGATCAAGCAGATGATGATCAAGGACATGAACGCCGGACCACCTTCGATGAACTTGGTCTTGAGAGCCTGGTTGAGAGGTACCTCGCCGCTGCCGCTGAGGAGGTCAGCCGCGCTCATCTCGTCCTGGGCGAATGCGGAGACTGCAGAGAAGGCCATGGTGCCGACACCTGCCAAAAACATGAAAACTTTTTTCATAACGAATTTAATAATGTATTAGTTGTGATATATCTATGCGTCTAAAACATTCAAAAGCGGTGCAATTTAGCAAAAAAAATCCATTTATCAATAATTATTTTGAGATTTCTCCTTTCAGGTTCTTCTCCAAAAGTGTTTTTACCTGTGAATTATCCTCATGACGTCCCATCAGATAGAAAAGTTTTCCCAATGCGCTTTCCGTCGTGATGTCATGGCCGCAAATGACGCCGGCATCCTTGAGCGTACGGCCGGTGGCGTAAATATCCATGTCCACGTCGCCGCTCTGGCATTGTGTCACGTTGAGCAGGATCTTGCTCCTGCTCGCTTCGCGCACGATGTCGAGGAACCACGGGCGGCAGGGGGCGTTGCCCGAACCGTAGGTCTCGAGGATGACGGCGCGGGAGCCGCTCCCCAGCAGGATGTCCCGCACGGCCTGCTCCGTGATGCCGGGATGCAGTTTGAGCACGGACACGCGGGTGTCCAGCACCGTGTGGATCGAGAGGCCCTTCCGACGGTCGTAGCCGTAGTGGATGAAGCTGTTGTTGTATTTGATGCTGATGCCGGCGGTGGCAAGCGGGGGATAGTTCGGCGACTTGAAGGCGTCGAAGCCGGTGGCGTTGACCTTGACGCTGCGGTTGCCCCGGAACAGCTGGGAGTTGAAGCAGATGCACACTTCCGGCACCATCGGATGGCCGTGGGAATCCTTTGCCGTGGCGATCTCCACGGCGGAGATGAGATTCTCCTTGCCGTCCGTGCGCAGGCTCCCGATCGGGAGCTGGCTGCCGGTGAAGATGACCGGCTTGCCCAGGTTCTCCAGCATGAAGCTCAGGGCGGAGGCGCTGTAGGCCATGGTGTCCGTGCCGTGCAGGATGACAAAGCCGTCGTAGTCGTCGTAGCGCTCCAGGATCAGGCTGGCGAGGGCCTGCCAGAGGGAAGGCTCCACGTCGGAAGAATCGATGAGCGGATCGAAGGTATGGGAGTCGATCCTCAGGGTGAACTTGCGCAGCTCCGGCACTTCTTCCAGGATGCCGTTGAAATCAAAGGGCTTGAGAGTCCCGTCGACGGGATCCTCTTTCATGCCGATGGTGCCTCCCGTATAGATCAGGAGGACGGCGGTCTGTCTGCTTTTCTCCGGGAACAGATTGAATATCATAGGGCGAACAGTCTTTTGGCGTTTTGGGTAGTGACGGCGGCAACTTCTTCGATGTCAATGCCTTTCTGGCGGGCAAGGAAGCCGGCGATCAGGGGGATGTAAGCACTTTCGTTGCGCTCGCCCCGGTGTGGCACGGGGGTCAGGTAGGGGGCGTCGGTCTCCAGCAGGATGCGCTCCAGGGGGATGGATTTGACGGCTTCTGCGATGCCGGCTTTCTTGAAGGTGATCACCCCGCCGATGCCGACGTACCAGTCGCCCAGCGGGCGCAGGCGCGCAACGGTCTCCGCGCTGCCGCTGAAGGCGTGCAGGTTGCCGCGCAGGTGAAGATGACGGCAGTCCGTGATGATGGCGAAAAAGTCTTCCGTGGCCTCCCGGAGGTGGATATTGACCGGCAGGTCCCAGGCGGCGGCGAGCTCCAGCTGCACCCGGAAAGCCTCCTTCTGCTCCTCTTTGTACTCCGCTCCGTAATGGTAGTCCAGGCCGATCTCGCCGATGGCGACGATGCCACGGCCGCGCCAGCGCTCCAGCTGGTCGATCTCGTCCCGCCAGTCCTTCCGGACGGAGCCGGGATAGAGCCCGAGCATCGGGCGCAGCACGCCGGGATGGCGCTCCACGAGGGAGAACATACGTTCCCGCTCGCGCGAGTCCACGTCTGCCTGCAGCTGAAAGGTCACGCCGGCCGCGAGGGCGCGGGAAATGACTTCGTCCTCACATCCGGCAAAGGCTTCGTCATAGCTATGGGTATGTGTGTCGATGAACTCCATCACAAACACACAAATTTAAGCATTTTTTATATTAATGGTACATCTTTGGAGCAGATCCACGCAGATGAAGCCCTCTTCTTCGAGCAGACCGGCCGCACTGGCTACCGCGGCATAGTCCAGGCCGGTGTCGCGGCACAGCTCGTCGAAGCAGACGCCCCGATTGCCGTGGATGCGGACGGCGAGATCCGCAAGCCGCTCTACTTCCGCCGCCGGGAGGGCGGCGTCGAAACGGCGGCGTACGGCTTCTCCGAGGTCGGCGGTCCGGTTGCGCTGCAGGCGGCCCAGGCCGAGTGCTACGGGCAGGGCCTCGGGGGAGGTGACGGGGGCTGCGACCTGCTCCCTGAGCAGCAGGTTGCAGCCTTGGGAACGCAGATCGTCGATGCGTCCCGGCACGGCGAAGACGTCCCGTCCGTATCCGGCGGCCAGCCGGGCCGTGATCATACCGCCACCCTTGATGCGGGATTCCACGAGGACGGTGGCCCCGGCCAGCCCGGCGATGATGCGGTTGCGCCGAAGGAAATTGAAAGCCGTCGGGACCGTACCGGGCGGGTAATCCGTGACCAGGGCGCAGCCCGGCGTGGCGCACATGCGCTCCACGAAGGGAGCGTGCCGCCGGGGATAGACGTCGTCCACCCCCACCGGACTTACTCCGACGGTGGGGAGGCCGCCGTCCAGCGCCGCGGCATGGGCGGTGATGTCCACCCCGAGGGCAAGGCCGCTGACGACGAGGGGTCTCGCAGGGGCTTCGGAAAGGGCACGCACGATGCGCTGGCAGCATTCCCGACCGTAGTAACTCTGGTCGCGGGTGCCGACGATCGCAACGGCGGGACGCCGGCCGAACAGTTCCGCTGCCGCCGTAGCGCTGCGCACATACAGGAGCAACGGTGCGTCGGGACACTCCCGCAGCGTTGCGGGATAAGCCGGGTTGAAGATGTCCAGAAACTGGAATCCGCGCGCGGAGAGCCGTTCGAATTCAGCTTGTGCGGCTTCGAGCGCCGCCGTTCCGATCTGCGCGGCGAAGCGGTTGTAGGGGCCGAACAATTCCAGCCGCTCGCGCTCGGAGAGGGCGAATACGGCCTCGGCGGAGCCGAGCGTGCCGATCAGGCGGTGGGAGAATTTGGGGTCATTGCCGAAAATGGCGTTGAGCGCGATCGCGCTCACCAGTGGTGCAGTTGTCTTGTCCATTTTTCATCGTTTCAAGTTCTGGGCAAAAATAATACAATCCGGCTGAAAACGACAAGCGGATCGTATAACATTTCCGGATTATTTTCGTCGGAGGGTCCGGAACGCAACGGTCCCCCGAAAGCTTTTTCCGAAGGGTTTATTCTTCAGCTTCCGGGGGACCGTTGCCGTTCCGGCTGCAGCCGGGACTAAACGATCAGCAGCGCGTCGCCGTAGGGACCGAAACGGTAATCGTTGTCCAATGCGCTCTGATAGGCGTTCATGACTTTCTCGTAGCCACCGAAGGCGGCCACCGACATCAGCATCGTGGATTCCGGCAGATGGAAATTGGACACGATGGCGTCAGGGACGGAGAACTCGTAGGGCGGGAAGATGAACTTGTTGGTCCAGCTGTCGTTGGCCCGGACTTCGTGGTCCGTGGTCACGTACGTCTCCAGTGCGCGGATTACGGTCACGCCCACGGCGCAGATCCTGTGTCCGGACCGCTTGGTGCCGTTGATCTCATCGGCTGCCTGCGGGCTGATGATGAAGCGCTCGCCGTCCATGCGGTGCTTGGAGAGGTCTTCCACATCGACGGTGCGGAAATGCCCGATGCCCATGTGGACGGTGATGAAAGTCTTCTCGATATCCTTGAGAATCATCCGGTTGAGCAGCTCACGGCTGAAGTGCAGACCGGCTGCGGGAGCGGACACGGCGCCTTCGTTGCTGGCGAAGATGGTCTGGAATTCTTCGATGTCGCGCTCGGTCGGAGTCTGTTTTACCCATTCCGGCACGGGCGTCTGTCCGAGGGCGAACAGGGCCGCCTTGAACTCCTCGTACGGTCCGTCATACAGGAAGCGGAGGGTGCGGCCGCGGGAGGTCGTATTGTCGATGACCTCCGCCACCATGCTCTCGTCTTCACCGAAGTACAGCTTGTTGCCGATGCGGATCTTGCGGGCGGGATCCACGATCACGTCCCACAGGCGCTGCTCCCTGTTGAGTTCGCGCAGCAGGAAGACCATGATGTCGGCGCCGGTCTTCTCCTTCTTGCCGAAGAGCTTGGCCGGGAAGACCTTCGTGTCGTTGAGCACGAAGCGGTCGCCCTTGCCGAAATAATCGATGATGTCCTTGAACTGACGGTGCTCGATCTCGCCGCTGTCCTTGTGGAGGACCATCAGCTTGCACTCGTCGCGCCACTGCACGTGCCCGTTCACTTCGGGCATCAGTTCCGTGGCTATTTTCTCCTGGGGGAGTTCGAAATCGAATTGAGAGAGTTTCATGCGTTCCGTAGTGACAAACAATTCATATACGGAGGAGATGGGCAAAAAGTTTCAGCCGCATGCGCTATTTTTTCTTGGCCTGGGCCTTTCTCCGTTCGATGATCTGGAGATTGGTCGTGGCGGCGTAGTCGTCCGGGTCGAGCTTGAGCGCCTTCTTGTAGTATTTTGCGGCTTGTTTGTCATTCTCCTTGACCACCAGCTGATAGGAGCCGAGGTTGTCCAGGAAGACGGGATTCTTGGGGAAAAGCTTGTTCATCCGCTCGGAGACCTCGCGGAAATACTCGTAGCCCGAAGGGGTGCCGGTCTGGAAGAAAACGTAGCAACATTCCCCGACCGCCTGCTGGAAGGTCTCCGCCTCCGCCGGCTCCCCGTTGAAGGTCCAGGCCGGGCGGGCGGACGCCTGCCGCTCGATGAGTGCCTTGAGTTCGGCGGCCGCCATGTCCGGGCTCTCCTTCTCGTAGGCGGCGAGCGCCGAAATCTTCAGGAGGTGGAAACTCAGTTCGTCGGGATGGAGGGCGAGCTGCCGGTCGAGCACCTTGATCGCCTCGGCGAAGACCGCCTCGTCGAAGAAGGTCTCCTCGAAATAATTGACATCCTGCCCGTCGGCGTCCTTGAGCGTGAGCGCGGGCGGATTGCCCAGGAAGCGGCGCTGCGTCCCCTTGGCCACCATTTCCGTGCGCTGTGACTTCTGGAAATGGTAATTGAAGCGGGCCGCGTGTACGGCCTGGTCGTCCGGGAAGTCCTCTTCCCAGCGGTCGAGCAGGGTCTCCACGCCGACACCGGCGGGACCCACCGCGCGGACCAGGCGTTCGAGGCGGGCGAGATAGTCTTCGGCTGTGGTCTGGGCCGCAGCGGCGGCACAGAAGGAGATCGTCGCGATCGTGAGTATCAGTTTCTTCATCATACGTTCATCAAAATCCGGCGGCCCTTCGGGAGGAGGTTGTTGCATCGGGACCCGATGTTCTTGACAAACCCCAAAGGGTGGCCCAGGTAGGTGATCACATTATAGCCCGGGGCGGCCTGCGGCAGCGCGAGCGCATCCCGGTGGAGATAGCGCAGGGCCGTCTGCCGGTCCACGTCCACGGCCGGATAGGCATTCCTATCAAATTTTATGCTCAAAGCGTAGTCCGCATCGGGGATGAAATCCTTTCCGTTCCGCTCCCCTTTGTGCAGGCCGCTGCGGAGCGGGTGGAGCGATGCCGGGTCCGCCTTCTTCGCGACGGCCTGCGGGGCGGTCTTGCGCAGCACTCCGGCCCATTGTCCCTCGCCCGGCACGACCCCCGCCTCCAGCAGATGTCCGTGCGGGGTGCGCCGCACGCCGTATTCTTCGAATTCCGCCGAGGGCGGCAGGATCTCCCCGCCCAGTTCGGACGCCGCCCAGGCGAGGTTGTCATCGTTCTCGGCCGCTTCATAGGTGCAGGTGCTGTAAAGCAGGAAACCTCCCTCGCGCAGTGCCGGCCATACGTCCGCCAGGATGCGCCGCTGCCGGGCCGCGCACAGCTCCACCACGGCGGGGCTCCATTCTTCGCGGGCACGGGGATCCTTGCGGAACATCCCCTCGCCGCTGCAGGGCACATCGGCGACGATGACGTCGAACCAGCCCGCCAGGCTGGCGAACGCCGCCGGATCCACGCCCGTCACGACCACGTTCGGGTCGCCCCAGCGTGCCACATTGTCGTCCAGTACCCCCACGCGCGCCTTCATCACCTCGTTCGCCACCAGCACGAACCCGTCTCCGAACGCCTCCCGCAGCGACGCCGCCAGGTCGGTCGTTTTTCCACCAGGAGCAGCGCACAGGTCCAGCACCCGAATCACCGGCTGCCCTTCGCTGCGCGGCGACCTGCCTCCGAAAACGTCCGGCTGCGCCGGACCCCTCCCACCGACTTTGTCGGCGGGCCCCTCCCTCTTACGGAGCCGAGGGTGGCTACGGTTTTCGGAGACAGTCGCCATCTCCGCTACGGGACCGCCGGTGATGGGTTGGCAGACGGAAGTGGCCTCGGCAAAACCGTGGCCGCCCGTGGCCTCGTGAACGGGGGGGACCCGCTGCGAAGCAGTGGGGGGGATGAGCGAAGCGAAGTTTTGCAGGGGCTCACTTCTGTCTGCCAATGACAGCAGTTGCCGGAAGAGATGTCCGACGAACATGGCGGAGGAGTCCTGGACGTAGTAACAGCCGGCGTGGAAGAGGGGATCGAGAGTGAAGACGGGGCGTTCGGAGAGAATGCGGCCATAAGGCGACCAGGGGACCGGCGCGCCATCCGGCCCTGCCAGCCCCTTGAACGGATTCAGCCGAACCGCGACCGACGCCTCCTCCATCATCCGCGCAAATCGTCCGGCATCTGCGGCATGCGGCCCTCGGATGCATCCACGAGACCGTCCACCATCTTGTCGATCGCCTGCTGCAGCTTGCTGCCCAGCATGGTCTTCATCATGAAATTGAGATTGGCGTCCAGGTCGATCCAGAATTCGGTCCGCCCCGGAATCGGGGACGGCTCGAAATGCAGCACGCCCACAAACTCCACCGGCGACTCGCTGCTGCCCAGACGGATGAGCCGGTAGGGCTGGCGCTCGTCCACGCGGACCCCGATGCGGAATCCCTGGACCGTGACCGTCAGGTGGTCATAGTCCGCCTGGAACTCGGCCTGGACCTTGTCCGTGGGAATCATCTGCGCGAAATTGCGCAGGTCCGTGAAGGCCATGTACAACTCCTCGGGCCGCTTGGCCACCTGGCCGTGCTTGCTGGTATAATGTGCTGTCATAGTCAAGGAAAATGATTACATTTGTGTCGGCACCGCAAAGATAGCAAAATTCCGATGCATAAGATATACTTCGAAAAACGCTGCATCATCATCTGCAGTCCCGACGAACAGGCTCTCTCGGATCCCAACGCCGTCGAATTCCATTTCGGGGAGAGTATCAATATCCACACCCTCGTGGCGATGTTCGAAGCATCCGAATCCCTTTCCCGCATCTATATCCCGACGGACAACACGGCCTGGATGTACCGCCGCGTGTGCGCGGAATTCCGCGAAGTGGACGCCGCCGGCGGCCTGGTGTCCAACCGGCGCGGCGATTACCTCCTGATCCAGCGCAGCGGTCTGTGGGACCTGCCGAAAGGCCACCGGGAGGAGGGAGAGGACATCTCGGTCACGGCCCTGCGCGAAGTGCAGGAAGAGACCGGCGTGGACCAGCTGGAACTCCGGGACCTGATCTGCGTCACGGACCACTGCTACCTGCGGGACGGCATCTGGCACCTCAAGCACACCTGGTGGTACGACATGCTCTACACCGACCCGGTGAACCTGACCCCGCAGCGCGAAGAGGACATCACCCGCGCCGCCTGGGTCGCCCGTTCCAGCCTGCCGCCTTACCTCAAGAACACCTACCCCTCCATCCAGGAGGTCTTCCGCGAAGCGAAAGTATAGCGCCTAGTCCCGCCAGACCAGGATCGACTCGATCTTGGCGCCGGGCTTGAACTTCGGGTTGTCGAGCGTCTGGGGGCCGTCCATCGACGGCTGTACCGGCGTCACGAGGGCATCCTGGGAGGTGCGGAAGGCGACCTTGCCGCCCCAGGCTTCGACCACGATCTGGATGGTGCCGTCCATCAGCATCGTGACCGGCGTTGTCTCGTCGATGACGATGCAGTCGTTGATGCGGCCGCCCACGTAAGGCTGCACCTTGCCGCTGCCCGGGTCATAGACATTGGTGGACACGCAGTACTTCGGTGACCAGGTCTCCACGGAATAGACCTTCCCGTACTCCATCTGGACCTGCAGCACGTCGAGCTCCCCGAGCGTTATGATCCAGAGGTCGCCGCCCTGCGAATAGTTGACGCCGTAGCCGATGGGGTCATAGTCGAAATGGAAGTCCGGGGCGGGCTCGCCGATCCTGATGTTGCCGAAGCCGTCCGGCTGGATGCAGGCGTAGCGGTAGTCCTCGTTGCGCACGAATTCGGAGCCGTTCCAAAGATAGTCCACGCACAGGTCGCCGTGGAAGACCTGCTCGTCGTAGTCCATCGGGTCGTTGATGCTGACGGTCACGCCTTCCGGGCGGAAGGAATAATTGTACGAGCCGGCCTTCATGGCGTCCCGGAGCGCCTGGACGTCCGCACCGGCGAGGCGGACCATGTCCTCGAAATCGTCCCGCTGCGGAGCCGGGTTGAAGGGGCTCTGCACCTCGTGGGCGTTGCCTTGCGCCGGATCGTATTCATAGAAGCGGATGTACTTGACCGACGAGACGTCGCAGCCACCGCTTTCGAGCAGGGCCACGAGCACGTGGCCGTCCGCCTTGTAGCGATAGCACGCCATATGGAAACCGTTGTAGCAGTCCCCGTCGGGCATGTCATAGACGAGCCAGTTGATGGGCCCGAGGAACTCCTCGGCGGTGTCGTGCGTCGAACGGAGTTCGTCCTTGATGCCGTCCTTGATGCGCTGCGGGGCGAAGACCTCGCTCATGATGTTGTCGCCGAAGCAGGAGAAGATCTTGAACAGTTCATCGAAGGTAAAACCTTCATCGGCGGGGGTTGCCTTCGTTCCGGTGGCGGTTTCCATGGTTTCGGCTTCCCCGGCGGCTTCTCCGGATGCGGCGCTCTTGCTGCCGCCTTTGCAGCCGGTCGCCACCATCGTGCAGGCTGCCAGAATGAGGAACAATCTTTTCATACTTGTCATTGTCGTTTTATTCCGTCTTCACCGTCTCGGCCGGATCGACGCGGGAGATGAAGAGCGTGGGGATGAGTAAAAGCAGCAGGATGCCTGCGAAAGCTGCGGCGTCCGCCAGCAGGATGGCCGGCAGGTTGACGTGCACCGGCACGAAGGAGACGAAATAGTTTTCCGGATTGAGCCGGATCAGGTGCGTGCTGCCCTGGATCAGGCAGAACAGCAGGGCGAGGAGGTTGCCTGCGGCCATGCCGATGGCGGCGGTGCGGGCGCCCACCCGCAGGAAGACCCCGGCGACGGCGCGGTTGCCCATCCCGAGGGTCTTCAGGGTGCCGATGGTGCTGATATGCCGGAACAGCAGGATCAGCAGGCCCGAGATCATGTTGAAAGCGGCAACGACGGTCATCAGCAGCAGGATGGCATAGACGTTATAGTCGATCAGGTCCAGCCAGTCGAACAGCTGGGCGAAACGCTCCGTGGCGGCAACGGCGCGCAGCGGCTCCTCGTCGTCCTTGGCGTTAAGGGTGGCGCGCCAGCCCAGGTCCTGGGTGACCGTTTCAAGCCCCCTGCGGCTCCGGTAGCGTCCGGACAGCGTCACCTCCAGGAGGGAGGCCTGGCCGGCGTCCCATTCCCGTAAGCGTCGCAGGTCTTCGATGGGGACGTAGAGCAGTTCGCCCTCTTCCGTGGACATCGCGCTCTCGTAAACGGACAGGATGTGCCACTTGCGGATCTTGACCTTGTCGCCGATGAACCATGCGGTCAGGTCGTCGCCCGGGGCGAGGCCGAAACGCTCCGCGAGCGATGCGGGAATGCGCACGCCGAGCGAAGCGGTGTCTGCGGCCGTGCCCTTGAAGAGCACCCCGTGGATGTCGTCACCCAGCTGGAGGATGCCGGCGCAATAAATGACCGGTTCGATGCGCTCCACGCCGGGAGCGGCTGACAGTTCGGACAGATAGGAAGGGGCTGTGTCCACGGGGTCCGAGCCCCCGGTCAGGTCGGCGGTGGCGTTCGTCAGCAGGACATCGCCCGTGACCGCGGCCACGCCGCCCCGGATCTCCCGGCGGAATCCCGCGGAAATGGCGACGGCAACGATCATGACAAGGAAAGAGATGGCTATCGCGACGACAGCCATCTTTTCCTTGACACGCAGGCGTCTTGCTATGAAGCCCTCCGCCCTCATGGGTATTTACCAGATATGGACGCGCTCGCTCTCCGGGCGCCACATCGGATCGCCCTCCTGGATGCCGAAAGCATCGAAGAACTGGCCGAAGTTGCGCAGGGTCACGTTCACGCGGTTGTCGCCCAGCGAGTGGACGTCAAGCTTGGTCAGGCGGGCACGCTCCTCGTCGGTGATGTTCTGCGCCCAGACGCGGGCGTAGCCGAGGAAGAAGCGCTGCGCGGCGCTGAAACCGTCGACGGGCTTGGGCTCCGCTCCGCCGAGGGCGTTGTGCAGGGCCGTCCAGGCCACGCTCACGCCGCCGTGGTCGGCAATGTTCTCGCCGAGGGTCAGTTCGCCGTTGGCTTTCACGCCCGGCAGGATCTCCACCTCATTGAACTGGTCCACGAGGACGTGGGTCTTCTCCACGAAGGCGGCGCGGTCCGCTTCGGTCCACCAGTTGTTCATGTTGCCGTCCTTGTCGAACAGGCTGCCCTGGTCGTCGAAACCATGGGTCATCTCATGGCCGATCACTACGCCGATGGCGCCATAGTTGACGGCGTCGTCCGCATCCGGGTTGAAGAACGGCGGCTGCAGGATGCCGGCCGGGAAGCAGATCTCGTTGGTGGTGGGGTTGTAGTAGGCGTTGACCGTCTGCGGCGTCATGCCCCACTCGGTCGGGTCCGTAGGCTTTCCGAGCTTGGAGAGGT
>JAAYCA010000035.1 GCA_012744435.1 Bacteroidales bacterium | reverse complement strand
GGAAGGACGGCCCAGGCCAGGCTCCAGTCAAAGAAATAATGGCAGGCAACGACGAAGAACGCAAGGACACCGGTCACCAGTCCCAGCTTCTGCTGGAGCAGGAAGCGCGTACCGAGCGCCATCCGGTAGAATTCTTGCAGCGCAAGCCAGAGGATGACGGCGAAAAGCGCCCCGAACAGGGTACGGTCCCAAATGAGACCGAAGACCATCACGGCCGTGAAAACGATGGCAGAAAGGGTTCTGGTCAAAAAATTACTCATACGGCAGGGGTTTCTGCTTTACGGAGCCGGTCTTCACCGTGCTTGCCCGCCTTGGGGCCGAAAATCTTCTCGATATCGTCTGCCATGATCACCTCCTTCTCGATCAGCTGCTCAGCCAGCTGGGTCAGGCCGGCCCAGTTGTCCAGCAAGATCTTACGGGTCTTGGCCGTGACCTCGTCGACGATCGCCTTCACCTCGGAATCGATCAGCTCGGCCGTCTTCTCGCTGTACGGCTTGGTGAACTCGAAACTGCCCGAAGCGTCGTAGAAGGAGATGTTGCCCACCTTCTCGCTCATGCCGAAATAGCTGACCATCGCGTAGGCCATCTTGGTCATCCGCTCGAAGTCGCTCAAGGCACCCGTGCAAGGGACGCCGTCGTTGACAAGCTCTTCGGCGACACGGCCGGCGACCAGACTGCACATATCGTCCAGGATCTCCGATTTGGAACGGGTGACTTTCTCGTCCGGAAGCATCCAGGTGATGCCCAGCGCCTGCCCGCGGGGGATGATGGAAACCTTCAGGACCGGATCGCAGCCCGGCAGCAGCCAGCCGGCGACGGCATGTCCCGCTTCGTGGAAAGCCGTCAGGCGCTTCTCCTCCGGAGACATGATGGTCTTCTTGCGTTCGATACCGCCGACCACGCGGTCCACCGCATCCGAGAAGTCCTGGTTGTTGATGTCGGACTTGCCGCGGCGGGCGGCCGTCAGGGCGGCCTCGTTGCAGACATTGGCGATGTCGGCGCCGGAGAAGCCCGGCGTGTTCTTGGCAATCAGGTCCAGGTTGAAATCCGATGCGAGTTTCAGGGGCTTGAGATGCACCTGGAAAATGTCTTTGCGCTCGTTCAGGTCCGGGAGCGTGACGTGGATCTGGCGATCGAAACGCCCGGCGCGCATCAGCGCCTTGTCCAGGATGTCGGCGCGGTTGGTGGCGGCGAGCACGATCACGCCGCTGTTGCTGCCGAAACCGTCCATTTCGGTGAGAAGCTGGTTCAGCGTATTCTCCCGCTCGTCGTTGGAAGAGAAACCGACATTCTTGCCCCGGGCGCGGCCCACGGCATCGATCTCGTCGATGAACACGATGCAGGGGGCCTTCTCTTTGGCCTGTGCGAAGAGGTCGCGTACGCGGCTCGCACCCACGCCGACGAACATCTCCACGAAGTCGGAACCGCTGATGCTGAAGAAAGGCACGTCGGCCTCCCCCGCAACAGCCTTCGCCAGCAGGGTCTTGCCCGTGCCCGGAGGGCCAACGAGGAGCGCGCCCTTGGGAATCTTGCCGCCCAGCGCGGTGTATTTCTTCGGATTCCTGAGGAAATCGACGATTTCCATGACTTCCTCCTTGGCGCCGTACAGGCCGGCGACATCCTTGAAAGACACATTGACTTTATTCTTGTCGGCGAGCTTGCCCGTGGACTTGCCCACGTTGAAGGGGTTCATTCCGCCACCGCCGGCGTTGCCGCCGCCGCCCATCTGGCGACCCATCCCGCGGAACATCCAGCCCCACAGGAGAAAGAGCAGCACAAGCGGCAGGACCCACTCCAGGACATTGGCCCAGATCCGGGCATCGTTCTCCATCAGAACCTTGACCTGCGCGTCCGCGGGGAGCGCCGCGTTGACCTCGGCAAATTCACTTTCGGGATCGAAGCGGGTAGATGTCAGGAAGAAGAAATGCGGGGAGCGGGACGGGACCTTGCCGCCGGCAAACATGTCGGCATATTTGCCGAGCCGGTCGGGCTGGACCGTGACCGTCCCCTTGAAATCATTGCGGACAAAGTGGATCTCCTTGACATCGCCGTCCAGCATCATCTGCCGGACTTGCGGCCACTCGATCTTTTGCGGCGAAGGGCCGCTCTGGGAGAAAAGCATGTATCCGATGGCCAGAAGCAGGATAATATAGAGCCAGGACAGGTTGATACGGATGATCCTGGGTTTCTGGGGATCGGTATTGTTGGGTTTTTGAGGCATCTTGTGTATTTTTGTTGGACAAATATACTAACAAAAATGGAACCATCCGATTCCCGCGCGCAGATTATCTGGCTGGAGGAGGCCGATTCGACCAACAGGGTACTTCGGGAGCGCCTGCAGGCATGTGACAATTTGTCAATTGTGGCGGCTGTCGCACAGACGGCGGGCCGCGGCCAAGGGACCCACAGCTGGTTCGCCAGTCCGGGGAAAAATCTTACTTTCAGCATCCTCTACCGCTATGAAGGCGATAGCCGTATCGCCGTTTCGGATGTCCTCCTCGTCACGCAAGTGACCACCCTTGCCCTCCGGGACTACCTGCTCGGCCATGGGATCGAAGGCCGTATCAAATGGCCCAATGACATCTGGGTCGAAAACCGCAAGATCTGCGGCATCCTCATCGAAAACATCCTGGAAGAAGGGTTCCTGCGCGAAAGCATTGTCGGGATCGGCCTGAATCTCAACGAAAGCCGGTGGCCGGAGGAACTGCCCAATCCCGTCTCGCTCTCCGAACTGACCGGGGAGCGGTATGACGTGCGGGCGGAACTGAGGAGGCTGGAAAAAGAAATCCGCCGCCGCTTCACCCAGCTGGGCTCCGCCGACGGCAGGAAGTCTCTGCAAGAAGAATTCGGAAAATATATGTTCAGGCTCCACGAAGAGCCTTGATGGCCGCTGCCGGGTCCTCGGCGCCGAAGACTGCGCTGCCGGCGACAATCAGGTCCACGCCGGCCTCGCGGATGGTTTGGGCGTTGCCGAGATTGACTCCGCCGTCTATTTCGATAAGGGCTTTCTCTCCCCGGCGCTCCAGGGCTGCGCGCAGGGTCATAACCCGGTCGAGGGTCTCATAGATGAACTTCTGCCCGCCGAAACCGGCGAAAACGGACATGACGAGGAAATAATCCGCCTTGCCGATATAAGGGTACAGCCGGCTGACCGGGATGTCCGGATTGATGGCGACGCCGGCCTGCATCCCGAGTTCATGGATCCGCGAGATGAGGCGGGCGGTATTGCTCCCCGTCGCCTCCCAGTGGAACGAACACATCCGGACGCCGTCCGCTGCGAGCTTTTCGACCCAGCGCTCCGGATGGACCACCATCAGGTGGGCATCCATGGGCACCGTCGCAATCTTTGCAAGCTGGTCGATCACCGAGAAACCGAACGAAATGTTCGGGACCAGGGAGCCGTCCATCACATCGAGATGGATGATGTCTCCGCAACGGTTGATCAACTGGACATCCTTCTCGAGATGGAGGAAATCCGCCGCCAGGATCGAAGGAACTATCTGTGCCATATTAAATTGCTTACGAAGAGGACGGAACGAGCATCGTTTCGATGTCCGTGACATATTTCTTGAAAACCCGGTCCGTCGCCATCAGGTCGGAAACGGTGGTGCAGGCATGCAGGACCGTGGCGTGGTCTTTGCCGCCGATCTCCTGGCCGATCGTGGCGAGCGAGCAGTTGGAGATCAGATTGCGGCTCAGGAACATCGCGATCTGGCGGGCCTGGACGATCTGGCGCTTGCGGGACTTGGAGAGCAGCTCCTCCCGGCTGATGTTGAAATACTCGCACACCGACTTCTGGATCTTGTCGATATTAAGGTCGACCTTCTCCTCGCCTACCAGATTCTCCGTGATCGAGCCGGCCAGTTCGAGCATCGACTTGTCACGCTCGACGGAAGCATGGGCGATCAGCGAGATCAGCGCGCCTTCCAGCTCGCGGAAGTTCGAGCGGACCCGGGAGGCCAGGAAGTCCAGCACGTCGGCGGGGAGATCCACCCCTTCGCGCTCGGCGCGGGACCGCAGCATCCGCTGGCGGGTCTTGTAATCCGGCTGGGTCAGCTGGACCGACAGGCCCCACTTGAAACGCGACAGCAGCCGCTCCTCAAAATTCTGCAGCTCGACGGGCGGGCGGTCAGAGGTGAAAATCAGCTGTTTGCCGGTCTGGTGCAGATAATTGAAGATATTGAAGAAAGCGTTCTGGCACCCCGGTCCCATCAGGTCCTGGATGTCATCCACGATCAGCACGTCAAGCTTCATGTAATATGCCATGAAGTCCGTCAGCTTGTTGAGTACGGACACTGCGTGCATGTAGGTGGTCTTGAATTCGTTGCCTGTGACATAGAGGACCACCTGCTCGGGGAACTTCTCCTTGATGGCGATGCCGATGGCCTGCGCGAGATGCGTCTTGCCCAGTCCCGGACCGCCGAAAATGAACAAGGGGTTGAAGACCGTCTTGCCCGGAGCGTCGGCGATGTTCTCGCCGGCGGTGACGCCCATCTTGTTGCACTCCCCCTGCACCAGGTTGGCGAAGCAATAGGCGGGATTGAGACGGGGATCGATCTGGACCTTGTGCAGGCCGGGGTAGATGAACGGGCTGGGGTTGGCGGAAACCTGCGTACTGATGGTCACCTGGGGATTGACGGGGACGGCGACGCGCTGGCCGGCGAGTTTCATGGCAGGCTGGTTCTGCACGGGGCGGACTTTATAGCCCAGCCGGGCATCTTCTCCGATCACACGGCGGAGCGTCATCCGGAGCACGTCAAGGAAAGCGGACTCCAAATACTCCTGGAAAAAGATCGTCGGCACTTCCACCGTCAGCTTTGAATCCTCGAACGAGACGGGACGGATCGGACGGAACCACGTCTTGAATTGCTGCGGCTCCACTATCTGCTCAATGATTTGCAGACAGTTATCCCAGATGGTTATGTGTCTCTCGGACGAATTCATGTAGGATGTAACAAAAAAAACGAGCGACGGATTCCGTCGTATCGCAGTGCAAAAATGGAGGAAAAAAAAGTGAAAAAAAGTTTATTTTGATATTGTTTTTTAAAATTATTTGATTTAAATAATAGATAAATGAGGTGCATCTCTCTGGTTTACCAATTATCTATAAATCAATGCTTTATAGAAAGCAAAAAACAATAAGTAGCGCAATTTCACGATAATTACGCAGTTAGAAAACTTCTAATTTATCAAATAAACGTTTTTCACATTTTGAATCGGCTCTGACCGCAAAAAAGACAATAATCTGCCTGGAGTTATTCTTCCCTGCTGACCTGATCTCCATCAATTCTGACAAGGAACGCATCGGGATATTTTTTCCGGATGGAAGACATTTCTTTCAAGGCGCCGGCCTTCGAGTCACTGATCCCTATGTAATACTTATAGAGTCCGCCGCTTTGGATGACGCGCGGCGCATAGCCGAGGAATTCCCGGGCGGCAGGATCCATTTTCCTGCTGACGGCAAAGATTTGGACGGCGTAAACGGTCCCGGTTTTTTCTTTTTGTACGGAATCCGGAACGGGGGCGTCAAGCGTGCCGTCATAGATCCCTTTGTATTCCTTCACGGCCTGGAACACCCGCTCCGCGAGTCTGTCCCGGTCAGTCTGGCTGCGCAAGGCCGTCAGGTCATTGCTGTTCGAGATGAAACCCAGCTCCAGCAGGACGGCCGGCATGGCCGTGCGCCAGAGGACGAGGAAAGGATCCTGGGAGATCCCGCGGTCCGTTTTGATCGGACCTCCCTGCAGGTGCTTTTGCACCAGCTGGGCGAAACGGATGCTCTGCTCGAGATTGGAGTTCTGCATCAGGCTCAGGAAGATATACGACTCCGGATCGTTGGGATCGAATCCGCCATACGTGGTCTGGTAATCGTCTTCCAGCAACACCACGGAATTCTCCCGCTGGACAACTTCCATGTTGCCGGCATACAGATCGCGGTTTTTGTTGCTCGACTGCCCGAGCACATGGACCGAGAACCCGCTGGGGCTTGTCTTGTCGATGGAATTGATATGGATGGAGATGAACAGGTTGGCATCAGCTTTGTTAGCCATATCGGCGCGGTCGTTCAGCGTGACATAGCGGTCGTCGGAGCGGGTCAGGAGGACCTTGACGTCCGGATAAGCCTTCCGGATCTTTTCGGCGAGCGTCGCGGCGATGTCGAGGGTAAGCGTTTTCTCGTATGTCTTCCTGTCACGGCTCACGGCCCCGGAATCCTTGCCGCCATGACCGGCATCGATCACAATCGTGGACAGACGGAGTTTGTCCCCGGCCGTAAGGGCCACGCAGAGCAGCATGGCGAGAAACAGGCTGATTGTTCGTTTCAAAAAATAGTGCTACTTTTGTAGATTAGTGCAAATATAGGCAAAAAGTCCCATTTGAGGAAGTCTGCATACATATTTTGTGCCTGGATGCTCCTGCTGCTGACGTTCGCCCCGCCGGATGCACTTGCGCAGTTGCGCCGGAACCGCCGTGCGGAAACCGTCTACGGCACCCGCGTGGAAAAGGAAACCGTGCTCCCCGACTCGACGGAACTTGCCCGACGCGACTCGATCCGCGTCGTGGATTCGCTGCGGCGGGCGGACTCCGTGTCCCTGCTGGGCAAAAGTTCCCTGGATCGTCCCGCCTTCTCGAACGCCGCCGATTCGATGATCAGCGATTTCTCGAACGGGAACCGCCTGATCTACTACTATGGTGAGACCAGTGTGAAATACCAGGACATGGAGCTCACGGCCAATTACATGGAGTATGACATGAATTCCGGCATCGTCTTCGCGCGTGGGGTGTACGATTCGCTGCAGGGCGAATGGGTCGGCCGCCCCGTGATGACGCAGGGCTCGCAATCCTACAACATGGACGAAGTGCGCTATAATTTCAATTCCCGCAAGGCGCGCATCAAGAACATGCTCACCAACGATCAGGACGGGATCCTGCACGGACGCGACATCAAGATGATGGAAGACCAGTCCATCAACCTCTCCCACGGCAGATATACCGTCTGCGAAGCCGACCACCCGCATTATTATGTGGACCTGAGCGTCGGCAAGGTGATCAGCCAGACCAATACGACGGTGTTCGGTCCCGCCCACCTCGTCATCGAGGATGTCCACCTCCCCTTCGTCGGACTCCCCTTCGGCTTCATCCCCAAGCGGCCGCAGCGCGCGACGGGCCTGCTCATGCCGACCTTCGGCGAAGAAGAGGCGCGCGGCTTCTACATGCGCGACCTGGGTATGTATTTCGTCTTCGGCGACCATTTCGACCTGTCCGTGACCGGCGACTACTACACCCTGGGATCCTGGGGCATCGACATCAATTCGCGCTATAAAGTGAACTACAAGTTCAACGGCAGCCTGTCCCTGAACTATTCCAACGACCAGACCGGAGAGAAGGGCTCGCCCGACTTCTTCCAGACCCGTAACTTCGGTCTGCGCTGGTCGCACTCCCAGGATTCCAAGGCCCATCCGGGGACCACGTTCAGCGCCTCCGTCAACTTCCAGAGCCCGTCCAACGGACGTTACAATTCGCGGAGCGTCAGCGAAGCCGTCCAGAACCAGATCTCCTCCTCCATCTCCTGGTCCCACAACTGGAACGGCAAGTTCAACCTGAGCATCAACGCCCTGCACAGCCAGAACTCCCGCGACTCCTCCTACACCTTCACCCTGCCGAACATCACCTTCTCCATGAGCACGATGTATCCCTTCAAGCAGAAGAACCGGGTCGGCAAGGAACGCTTCTACGAGAAGATCTCGATCGGCTACAACACCTCGCTCCAGAACAAGATCAGCTTCAAGGCCTCCGAATTCGCGCTCAACCAGTCGTTCCTGGACCGTTTCCAGAACGGCATGGCGCACAACTTCCAGATCGGTCTGCCGAACTTCCAGATCCTGAAGTACATCAGCTTCAATCCGTCGGTGTCCTATTCGCAGAACTGGTTCTTCCGGAAAACGGAATACGAATACAACCCCGAGACGGACAAGGTGGAAGCCCGTCAGGGGCCGCAGTTCGGCACGCTCGGCATCACGCAGAATTACTCCATGGGCGCATCCATGAGCACCCGGATCTACGGCACCTTCAACTTCGGCAAGCACCACAGGATCCAGGCCATCCGGCACGTGATCTCCCCGTCCATGTCCATTTCCCTGAGTCCGGACAAGGCCACGCACGCCAACGGCTACCGGACCCTGGTCTACCGGGACGCCGCGGGAGAGGAAAAGACCTACCAGTACAACGTTTACTCGGGCCAGATGTACAGTCCGCCGGGACGCGGCAAGTCCGCCACCGCCTCCCTGTCCATCGGCAACAACCTGGAGGCCAAGGTCCGCGACTTCGCCGACACGACCGGCACGGGCACCAAGAAAGTCAAGCTGATCGACCAGCTGTCGCTCAACACCAGCTACAATTTCCTGGCGGACTCCCTGAGGATGAGCAACATTTCCATGAGCATGTCCACCTCGCTCTTCGGCAAGGTCAGCATCAGCGCCAGCGCCGGATTCGATCCCTATGCCATCAGCGACCGCGGGACGCGCTACAACCGTTTCGCCGTGGTCAGCGGACAGGGCCTTGCCCGCCTGACCAACTTCTCCGCCTCCGCTTCCTATTCCATCTCGGGCAAGGGGCAGATGAACGGCTATGACGGCACCGGCCGGGACGGAAGGGGCAGCGCCGGCGCCGCGGAGTACTACCAACGCATCTACTATCACCCGGTCACGGGAGAATACATCCCCGACGGCTGGCTTTACTACACCAATCCCAATGTCCCCTGGTCGCTGAATACGAGCGCGAGTTTCAGTCTCGGACGAAGCTATACCTATGATAAGGAACAGCAGACGGTCACCCACAAGGACCGCATTACGGCTACGTTGAGTTTTTCCGGCAACATCAAGCTTACGCCGAAGATGTCCATCAACATGAGTTCGGGCTTTGATTTTATTGCCAAAAGGCTGACGACCACGAGCCTGAGTGCATCGTATGACCTGCACTGCTTCAACATCGCCGTCTCCTGGATCCCGACCGGAAACTGGAAATCCTACAGCTTCCGCATCGCCGCCAATGCCGCCGCCCTGGCCGACCTGCTGCGCTTCAAAAAGACCAACAGCTATTGGGATAATTGATTTTTTTGTGTACATTTGCACATCAAAACCTTCCGGCGTTCGCCGGACTTAATTTTTCCGTATGATACACAAACTGTTCGAGCTTGACAAGATGAACAGAGAGCAGCTCGAGACCATAGCCAACGATCTCAATATCAAAGGCATCAAGAAACTTGACAACGAAAATCTGGCCTTTCAGATCCTCGACGCGGAAGCGCGCGAGGAGTCTGTCAAACCTTCCGTGACCGCTGAAAAGCCCAAGGCCCGCAGGGGACGTCCGGCCAAGACCAAGCCTGCGGAAGCGGGCGAAGCGAAACCGGATGCACCGGCAGTCGTTCCCGCAGCGGATGCTGCACCCAAGGAGCCCAAAACCGCCAAAACGACGAAAACGACCAAAGCTTCCAAGCCGGCTGACAAGGAGCAGAAAAGCGATAAGCCGGCAGTCCCGGCGGAGCCTGCCAAGGCCGGCCAGGCGGAGACGGATGGCGAGGCAAAGGCCGCAGCGCCCAAAAAGCGCGGCCGCAAACCCAAGGCGGAAACCGAGCAGCAGAACAATCCGAAGGCCGAATCCGCCAAACCGGCGGAGCAGCCCCGCAAGCAGCCGGAGGCGGAAAGCCAGAAGTCCCCGGCTCCGCAGCAGCCGCAGCAGCAGAATCAGCCGCAGGCCCAGCAGCCGCACAACAATGGCAACCAGCAGCACCAGCGTCAGCAGAACAACAACAACCAGCAGAACCAGCGCCCCCGCATCCCGGAATTCGAAGGGACGGTCAAGGCGACGGGCGTGCTGGAGATCATGCCGGACGGCTACGGCTTCCTGCGTTCCTCCGACTACAATTACCTGAATTCACCGGATGACATCTACGTCTCCCAGCAGCAGATCAAGGTCAACGCCCTGAAGAGCGGCGACACCGTGGCCGGCGAGATCCGCCCGCCGCGCGAGGGAGACAAGTATTTCCCGCTGGTGCGGATCAATTCCGTCAACGGGCGGAGCACGGAGTTCATCCGCGACCGCGTGCCGTTCGACTTCCTGACCCCGCTCTTCCCCGACGAGAAGTTCAACCTCACGGGCGACGGACGCAACAAGGATATCAGCTGCCGCATCGTGGACATGTTCGCCCCGATCGGCAAGGGACAGCGCATGCTGATCGTCTCTCCCCCGAAGGCCGGCAAGACGCTGCTCCTCAAGAGCATCGCCAACGCCATCGCGGACAACCATCCGGAAGTGTACGAGATCGTCCTCCTCGTGGACGAGCGTCCGGAAGAGGTCACCGACATGCAGCGTTCCGTGCAGGCGGAAGTCGTCGCATCGACCTTCGACGAACCGGCCGAAAAGCATGTCAAGGTGGCCAACATGGTCATCGAGAAAGCCCGCCGCCTGGTCGAATGCGGCCACGACGTCGTGATCCTGCTCGACTCCATCACCCGCCTGGCCCGTGCATACAACACCGTGCAGCCGGCTTCCGGCAAAGTCCTTACCGGCGGCGTGGACGCCAACGCCCTCCAGAAACCCAAGCGTTTCTTCGGCGCCGCCCGAAACATCGAAGGTGGCGGCTCCCTGACGATCCTCGCCACGGCCCTGACCGAGACCGGTTCGAAAATGGACGATGTCATCTTCGAGGAATTCAAGGGCACGGGCAACAGCGAAATCCAGCTGGACCGCACGCTTGCCAACCGCCGCATCTTCCCGGCCGTCAACCTCGTCCTCTCCGGCACCCGCCGGGACGACCTGCTCTACAGGGCCGACCAGAGCCAGCGGATCTGGATCCTGCGCAAACTGCTCGCGGACATGAACCCGACCGAGGCCATGAATTTCATGCTCCAGCTGATGGACGAATACAAGACCAACCAGGACCTGCTGGACAATATGTCCAAGGTAACGCCCCGCGAAGCGAAATACTACGACAATTATTAGTCGTCCGGAAACAGTTTGCCCCCTGTAGCGCTATAGAATCAACCCTGTCGGGAAAAGCGCTACAGGGGGCAACTGCTTTCCAGACGCAGCTACTTCGTTCCGAAGATCCGGTCTCCGGCGTCGCCGAGACCCGGGACGATGTAGGCGTCTTCGTTGAGACGGTCGTCGATCGCCGCGACGTAGATATCCACGTCCGGATGCTCCTTCTGCACGCGCTCGATTCCCTCCGGCGCCGCCACGAGGCACATCAGGCGGATGTTGCCGCAACCGCGCTCCTTGAGCATCTTCAGGGCGTCGCAGGCGCTGCCGCCCGTGGCCAGCATCGGGTCCGTGACGATCACGAGCCGCTCCTGGATGTCCTCGGGAAGCTTGCAATAATAGACCACCGGTTCGTGGGTCGTCTCATTGCGATAGAGTCCGATGTGGCCGACCTTGGCCACGGGGACCAGCGTCTGGAGACCTTTCACCATCCCCATGCCCGCCCGCAGGATCGGGACGATGGCGAGCTTGCGCCCGCGCACCTTCTTGGCGGTCATCTTGCAGATCGGGGTCTCTATTTCTTTGTTTTCCAGGGGAATATCACGGGTGATTTCATAACCCATCAACAGGGATATCTCCTCGAGGAGCTGACGGAAATCCTTGGCTCCGGTTTCTTTGTCGCGCATGATGGTCAGCTTGTGCTGCACCATCGGATGGTTGATTACGTGTACTTGGCTCATGGTGTGATTGGTTATAGTCGATACAAAGTTAACGCTTTTTCATGAAGAGCGTGCCACAGAGGAAACAGACAGCCGCCACGGCCATGCCGTTGATGGACGGAATCCCCCACTTCACGACATTGGCGACCACGGCACCCAGGACGACTCCGGCAATGGCCCACCAGTTGACCTGGATGACGGGCATCTTGTCTTCCAGGTAGGCTTTTCGATGTGTGAAATAGCTCAGAATCAGGATGATGCCGACAGGAGGCAAGGTGCAGTTCAGTACATTCAGCCAGTCGCAGAAGTTCCAGTACAGCCAGACTGCTGCCACCGTGCCGATGACGCCGGAGATCAGCACCATCGTCTTCTTGGAAAGACCGAATATATTGGACAGGCCGAGCCCGGCAGAATACAGTGCATTGTCGTTCGTCGTCCAGATATTCAGGCCGAGCACCAGGATGGCGAAATAGAAGAGATTGAGGTTCAGCATCACCTCGAAGATGTCGTTGCCGCCCGCATAGATGCTCGACACGGCTCCGAACAGGAACATCAGGCTGTTGCCGATGAAAAAGGCCACGACCGTAACCCACAGGCCCACCCGGGCGTTTTTTGCGAAGCGGGTGAAGTTGGGCGTCGCCGTGCCTCCCGAGACGAAGCTGCCGACCACGAGACCGGCCCCGGCGATCACCGAAAGATCCTTGGCACCGCGGGAGAACTGCTCGACCAGGCCGGCATCCCCCCGCTTGATGGCCAGAATCATGGCGACCGTGCCCAGGATGGCCACCAGCGGCACGGCGATATAGCTGATCACCGTCAGGCTCTTGATTCCGAAATAGGCACTCGCCGTCATCAGGACGCCGGCGATGGCCACGAGCACATAACCCATTGCAGGCATGTGTTCCGCCGTCACATCCAGCCCCATGATTTCCTTGGCCACGGGGATGGCGAACATCGCCAGCCCCACGCCGAACCAGCCGATCTGCGTAAAACTGATCATCGCGCTGGGCAGCCAGCTGCCTTTGGAGCCAAAACTGCGACGGGCCAGCATGTCCAGCGTAAGCCCGCTCTCCGCGCCGATGTAACCCAGCGCGCCCGTGTAGGCGCCCAGGATGACGCCGCCCAACAGCATGGCCAGGATGAAACCTTTGAAATCCAGCCCGGCGGCCATCTGCTGGCCCACCCACATGCTGGCGGAGAAGAAGGTGAATCCGAGCATGATCATGAACATGCTCACGTTGCTCTTGCGGCCGGTCTGTGCAACCTTGCCGGCGGTGTAGTCGTAATCGACCGGGGTTTTGGTAGCCATCGTCTTATCTGTTTATTGGATGTATTTTCCAAGGTTCTCCCGGATCTCCCGGATCCGGCGCCGGCAGATCTCCTCCAGCGTACGCTCCGACAGCAGGTCCAGGTAGTGCTGCTCCAGGTCGTACAGTTTCCGCACGTCCAGGAGCTGATAGCCGCAGATGCGGCGCCATTGCTCATAGCCGACCGGGCGGAGGTAGCCGATCTTCTCGGCGATGAAGGCCGGGAAATCCACGTGCGGGGCCGCAGCGAGCAGCGATTCCCAATAGTCCATGACTTCTTCGTAATGGACGGGGATCTCATAGCGGCGCGCTCCCCCGTCATAGATGATGCATTTCTCGAAAAGGGCGTCCTCGAGGAAACTGAGCACGTAGTGGCGGAATTCCGGGGAGATGACGCCGCCGCGCCAGCCGAAATCGATGTCCGGGATGTTGATGCCCGTGACACCCTTGTCTTCGTAGACGGTGAAAATGCCTTCGTAGAACACGCAGCTGAATCCCTCGAAATCCGGGAAGAACCCGCGGATCCTCTCCGTAAAGCCTTCCAACAGGGGGATGGCCTTCGAGCCGCCCACGGTGAAGAAAATGATGCGCCGAAGGCTCCCGCCACGGCGGCGGAAACGGTCGATGACCTGCGTCAGACACTGTTTCAGGGTGTCGCCGCTGGCAATGATGTCCCCGATCATCAGGGTGATGTCCCGTCCGATATGGAGCTTCTCATATTTGATGTCCAGACCCTTGATGACCCCGTTTTCGATCTTGCGCTCGCAGGAGATGAAGTTCATGTTGGGGACCTTGACCCCGGCCTTGTAGCAACATTCCTCAAGCGGATAATTCAGTCCGCCGCGCAGGATGGTGAGGATGTCGACTTCCTTCGCAAGACCCTTTTCAGAGAAATAACGGAGAGCGGCCGTGGTGGAAGGGGTCATGGAGAGGTATGACTCATAGCCGACCACTTCCGGGGACGCCATCAGATGGCGGGTGCCTTCTCCGCTTACGACATAGTATTCGTTGCTCAGCCCGACGGACTGGAGTTGGTAGATGCTCGTGCTGTTCTGCATGCCAAGCAGCTGCAGGCAGGCATCATCAGGTATATAAGACATGAAATCTCCCGTTAGGTCCAATCGGGATACAAATATACTGAAAAAATTTCGTATTTTTGTCAAGCACAACCTCTCCTGAGCACGATAATGTTAAAAATCTTCTGCAAGAACACGGGGACCTTCCAGGAATTCCAGGAAGGGACCACCTTGCTGGATATGCTTCCGGCATTTGAATTCGAACGGCCCTACGACATCCTCTCCGCCAAGGTGAACAATGTCTCCGAGGGTCTGAAATTCCGTGTATTCAACAACCGCGACGTCGAATACCTCGACTACCGTTCCTACAACGGTCGCAACGTTTACTGCCGTTCGCTGTCCTTCCTGCTTTGCAAGGCCGTACGCGACCTTTATCCCGATTTCCGGGTCATCCTGCGCCGGCCCATCTCCAAGGGCTTCTTCTGCGCCGTGGACAAGCCGGACGGGACGCAGGTGACGGAAGAGGAGACGGCCGCGATCCGCGGGCTCATGCGCGATCTGGTGGAAAGGGACATCCCCTTCCGGCGCCATGAAGTCCAGCTTGCGGAAGCGATACGCATCTTCAAGAAACTGGGCTACGACGACAAGGTGAAGCTCCTGCAGACCAGCGGTGACGTGTATATCACCTACTACACCCTCCAGGACACGGCGGATTACTTCTACGACGCCCTGGTGCCCTCGACGGGACTGTTGAAGGTCTGGGACCTCACCCCCTACCGCGGCGGCATGCTGCTGCGCGTGCCCGACCGCCACGCCCCCGGGGAGCTCGCCCCCTTCTTCGAGCAGCCCAAGACCTTCGACGTGTTCGCCGAGACGCTGCGCTGGAACCGCATCATGGAGTTGGACAATGTCGGCGACGTCAACTGCGCGTGTCTCAACGGCAAGGCTTCCGACCTGATCCAGGTCGCCGAGGCGCTCCAGGAGAAGAAAATCGTGCAGATCGCAGAAGACATCGAACAGCGCCACCATCTGGAGGACCCTGTCCGGATCGTACTGATCACGGGACCGACCAGCAGCGGCAAGAGCACGTTCTGCAAGCGTCTGAGCGTCCAGCTGAAAGCCTGCGGGCTGCATCCCGTGTCCTTCTCCACGGACGACTATTTCGTGAACCGCGTGGACACGCCCAAGTTCCCGGACGGGTCGTACGATTTCGACAATTTCGAGACCGTCGACCACGACTACCTGCAGGAGGATGTGCTCCAGCTTCTGGCCGGAGAGGAAGTGGAGGTACCCGAGTACAACTTCGTCACGGGCAGAAGGGAATTCAACGGCAAGAAGCTCAAGCTGGACGAGCGGTCCATCCTGCTCATCGAAGGCATCCACGCCCTCAATCCCATGCTCACGAACCTCGTTCCCGACGCGACCAAGTTCCGCATCTTCATCAACACGATCACCAGCATCTCGCTGGACGACCACAATTGCATCCCGACCAGCGACAACCGCCTGCTGCGCCGTATCGTCCGCGACTACAACAAGGGCGCCTTCTCGGCCCGGGAGACCATCGCCAACTGGCCCAATGTCCGTCGGGCGGAGGTCAAATGGATCTACCCTTACCAGGAAGTGGCGGACGTGCTGTTCAATTCGGTCTATTTGCTGGAGTTTGCCGTGATGCGCACGCACGCGGAGCGGATCCTCGCCACGGTCCCGAAAAACTGCCCGGAGTACAGCGAGGCGCACCGCCTGCTGCTGTTCCTGCACTATTTCGTGCCCGTGTCCGACAAGGAGCTCCCGCCCACCTCCTTCATCCGGACCTATATCGGTTAACAAAAAGCGCCTGCAGTGTTGCTGCAGGCGTTTTTCCTTCATTCCCGGCCGGACCGGGACTTTCTCTTAGCGAAGCTTCTTGTAGCCGTAGCGGGCGGTGTCGCCGAGCTCGATCTCGATCTTCATCAGCCGGTTGTACTTGGCGATGCGGTCGGTGCGGCTCAGGGAACCGGTCTTGATCTGGCCACTGTTGGTCGCGACGGCGATGTCGGCGATCGTGGTGTCCTCGGTCTCGCCGGAGCGGTGGGAGGTCACGGTCGTGTAGCCGTGGCGGTGGGCCATCTCGATGGCGTCGAGCGTCTCGGTCAGGGAACCGATCTGGTTGACCTTGATGAGGATGCTGTTGCCGGCGCCCATCTCGATACCCTTCTGCAGATACTTCACATTGGTGACGAACAGGTCGTCGCCGACGAGCTGGCAGCGGTCGCCGATGGCCTTGGTGAGCTTCACCCAGCCTTCCCAGTCCTCCTCGGACAGACCGTCCTCGATGGAGTCGATCGGGTACTTGGTGATGAGCTGCTTGAGGTAGTTGATCTGTTGGTCGCTCGTGAGTTTGCGGCCGCGCGGATCCTTCTTCTTGCCATCCTTGAGCTGCTTGTAGTCGTAGTAGAACTTGCCGTCCTCCTTGAAGCAGAATTCGGAAGCAGCGCAGTCCATGGCGATGGTCACGTCCTTGCCCGGCTTGTAACCGGCACCCTCGATGGCGGCGATGATGCAGTCGAGCGCATCGTTGATGCCCTTGAGCGCGGGAGCGAAACCGCCCTCGTCACCGACAGCGGTGCTCAGGCCGCGGCCCTTGAGGACCTTCTGCAGGGCGTGGAACACCTCAGCGCCGATGCGGACGGCCTCAGCCTCGTTGGCGGCGCCGACCGGACGGATCATGAACTCCTGGAAGGCGATCGGGGCGTCGGAGTGGGCGCCGCCGTTGATGATGTTCATCATCGGGACCGGGAGGACATAGGTGTTCGTGCCGCCGATATAGCGGTACAGGGGGATCTGGAGCTCGGCGGCAGCGGCCTTGGCAACGGCGAGGGACACGCCGAGGATGGCGTTGGCGCCCAGGTTGCTCTTGGTGGCGGTGCCGTCCAGTTCGATCATTTTCTTGTCGATGGCGCGCTGCTCGGTGGCGTCCATGCCGACGATCGCGGGAGCGATCTTCTCGTTGATGTTGGCAACGGCTTTCAGCACACCCTTGCCGCCGTAGCGCTTCTTGTCGCCGTCACGCAGCTCAAGGGCTTCATTCTCGCCCGTGGATGCGCCGGAGGGAACGGCTGCGGTGCCGATAAAACCGGAATCAAGGATAACTTCTGCTTCGATGGTGGGGTTGCCTCTGGAGTCGAGGATCTCGCGACCGGTAACTGAAACGATTTGCATAATACTGTATAAATTAGATTTGTTGTTGGATGCTAATGAAAAGCGGCGCAAATTTAACAATTCCGCCGCTAAAAGTCAAGTGTTTTACAATTTGACCAGTTTGTATTTCCGCGTACCGAGTCCGATCTTCTCGGCATGCTCCACGATATGGATGCCATGGCGGGAGGTGATACGCTCCTTGAGTGCCTCGGCGCTGTCTCCCTCCTTGTCCTCGTAATTGAAGACAAGGTCCACGCAGGCCTGGTCGAGCGCCACGGGGTCGAGGCTGGACAGGATGCCGATGTCGCCCATCTCGGGTTCGGCCGGGCTCCCGTCGCAGTCGCAGTCCACGGAAAGGTTGTTCATCACGTTGATGTAGAGGATCTTACCCTTGCCCATATAGTCTTCGACCGCAGCTGCGCAGGTGGCCATGCATTCGTGGAAGGCATCGTGGCTGTCGGTGACCGCCACCCAGTCGGCCGCTTCCAGGCCGGCGCCCTCTTCCGTGACCGTTTCCATCAGCAGGGCGTTGAAGTCGTCGATGTTCTCGGCCTTGCCCGTGGTGTGCTGGTAGCATTTGCCGCCCTGCGAGGCGACGCCGATGCTCTGGTTCTTCAGCACGCCGCCGAACCCGCCCATCGTGTGGCCCTTGAAGTGGGCGAGGTTGATCATGAAATCGTAGTTGGCCAGGTGCGCCCCCACGATATCATATTTGAGGTAGGTCGTATCGCGCACCGGTATCTTCATCTCCCCTTCCGCGTCCATCACGTCGAAGGGAGCGATGTCCAGGAAACCGTGGTCTTTCGCGGCCTGGAGGTGCTCCTCCGTCGTGCCGCGCAGGCCGCCATAGGCGGTGTTGCATTCGACGATGGTGCCGCTGACCTTGCGGACAAGCGGGGCGATGAGTTCGGGTTTGAGATAATTGTGACCGCCCGGCTCGCCGGAACTGATCTTCACGGCGACGCGGCCTTCGGCGGGAATGCCGAGGATCTCATACATCCGGATAAGGGATTCCGCCGTGATCTCCGTCGTCATGTAGACCGTGGCGGGCTTTTGAGTATCCGGCTGGCATGCCGGACAACCGAGGATGGCCATAATTGTAATGATGATTAAATGTTTATGCATAGTTGATTATTGAATGGTAAATATACGTCGCTTTTTTGTAAATTCGCAAGCTGATGGGAACATTTTTCGACACAATCTGCGCACCGGCGACTTCCGTCGGGACCGGTGCCGTCTCCCTGGTCCGGATCAGCGGGCCGCAGACACACGCCGCCGTGGACCGTGTGGTGCGTTTCCGCTCCGGCACGGCGGCCGACGCCCCGGGTTATAGCCTGAAATTCGGAGAGATAGCGGATCTGGACGAAGTCCTGGTGTCGCTGTTTCGCGCTCCCCGCTCCTATACCGGCGAGGACGCAGCCGAGATCTGCTGCCATGCTTCCCCCTTCATCGTCAGCTCCCTGCTGGAGCGGCTGGAGGAGGCTGGCTGCCGCCTCGCCGAACCCGGAGAGTTCACCCGGCGCGCCTTCGTGAACGGGCGGATGGACCTGGCACAGGCGGAGGCGGTTGCAGACGTCATCGCCGCATCTTCGGCCGAGCAGCACCGCGTGGCGATGAACCAGCTGCGCGGCGGGTACTCCGCGGAGCTCCGCAACCTGCGCCGGCAACTGCTGGAGCTCACCGCCCTGATGGAGCTGGAGCTGGATTTCAGCGAAGAGGACGTCGAATTCGCCGACCGGGCGCGACTGCGCACCCTGCTGGACACCGCCTGCTCGCATTGCCGGCAGCTCGCCGACTCCTTCCGTCTGGGCAACGCCGTCAAGAACGGCGTGCCCGTGGCCATCGTCGGCGCACCCAACAGCGGCAAGAGTACCCTGCTCAACGCCCTGCTGCGCGACGACCGCGCCATTGTCTCCGACATCCCGGGCACCACGCGCGACACGGTCGAGGAGACCTGCGTCATCGGCGGCGTCCTGTTCCGCTTCATCGACACGGCCGGGATCCGCGCTTCGGACGATGAGATCGAGCGGCTCGGCATCGAACGGACTTTCCGCAAGATCTCCGAAGCGGAAATCGTGCTGGGCGTGATCGACGCCACCGACTCCCCTGCCGCCATCGCAGAAGCGGTCGATGGGATCGTCGGCAAGCTTGAGCCGAAGAGCCAGAAAATGATTTTGCTGGCGAACAAGATGGATCAGGCCGCAGCGTTCCACTGCCGGAGAAGCGGACTGCCCGTCATGGAGATCTCCGCCAAGACGGGCCAGGGCCTCGACGGACTGCGTTCCGCCCTGAGCGCCCACGCCGGGCTTGTCTCCGCCAGCGGCACCCTGGTGACCAACGCCCGCCACGCCGCCGCCCTGCGCTCCGCCACAAACGCGCTCCGCGCCGTCAGCGACGGCCTCGACCGCGGCCTGCCCAACGACCTGCTGGCCGAAGACCTCCGCTCCGCCCTGACCGCACTCGGCTCCATCACCGGCGAGATCACCACCGACGAGGTCCTCGGGGAGATCTTCAGTAAGTTTTGCATCGGAAAATAAATACACCGAACCACCCTCTACGCGCCCCGTACAAAACCTCCTAACTCTCACATAATCAACGATAAAATGTTGAAAACTTTTCCGGATTAGTTTGGGCTAATTCGGGATTTTTTTGCTATATTTGAACCACATTTGAACCACGCGTGGTTCAAGACTATGGAGGGCACCGGCCGAATACCATCCCTTTACATAGGTTTACGTAGATTTACAAACTTGTACCCAATTAGGAGGGTCAAACGGCACGATGAAGGTTCTCCGCCCCATCTCCGCCAAAATGTTGTAAAAAGTATGCACATTGTGACAAAGACCTGCTCTTGCTGCGGCAACACGTTTACCACGGACATCCCGAGGCAGACGTACTGCAGTGTCGCCTGTCGCAATACGCAGAACACCCGCATCAAGCGCCAGCGCAAAGAAGCCCGCAAAGCCAGAGCAGAGGTGAAGGAAGCGAGAGCGACGCTCGAAGGAAAAGCCCACCTCTCCATCACCGAAGCCGCCAAATTCCTCGGAGTCTCACGCCCTACCCTGTACGCCCGCATCAATGCAGGGGAACTCCAGCCCGTCAAAGTCTCCTCCCGAACCGTTCGCATTCCGATGGAACAGCTCAAGGTGGACAGCCAGTTGACGCCCCAGCCCAGCAAAGGCGACTTCTCCGTGCTCATATCAAAGGCCGAGGTC
>JAAYCA010000034.1 GCA_012744435.1 Bacteroidales bacterium | reverse complement strand
GGGCGCGGCCATTTCCAGCTCGCGACGGGCGAACTGGCCGCCGTCTCCCCGGACGACGCCCTGGCGGCCTGCGAATGGCTGGCCGTCGCGAGCGTGAGCGTCCGTCCCGGCGGCGAAGGCCGCATCTTCCTGGCCGCGCCCCTGGATCCGGAAGACCTCCCGGATCTGATCCGCAGCCGCGAGCGCATTGTCTGGGACAGCAAGGCCGGCGCCGCCCTGGCCCAGCGCGAGCGCCGCATCGGCGGCCTGCTGCTCGACGCCAGACCCCTTTCCGAAGGCGTCCGCGAACAGCTGACGCAGGTCATCTGCGAAGCGGCGCAGAAGGAGGGGACGGCGATGCTCGATTTCTCGGAAGAGGTGGGCAATCTCCAGCGGCGCGTCGCCTCCGTGGCCGCCTGGCATCCCGAACTCGGGCTGCCCGACCTGTCGACGGAAAGCATCCTCCAACGCGCCCCGGCGTGGCTGCCCCCCTTCGTGGGGCGCGCCACCACCGTCGCCGAACTCAAGAAGATCGACCTCTGCGCGGCCCTGTGGACCCTGCTGGACTACGGTCAGCAGCAGGCCGTGGAGCGGCTGGCCCCGACCCACATCGCCGTGCCCACGGGCAGCCGCATCCGCCTGGAATACCGCCAGGGCGCGGAAGCCCCGGTCCTGCGCGTGCGGCTCCAGGAGTGCTTCGGTCTGCTGGACACGCCGCGCGTGGACGACGGCCGCCGCCCCGTGCTGATGGAGCTGCTCTCCCCTGGCTACAAGCCCGTCCAGCTCACATCCGATCTGCGGAGTTTCTGGTCCGGGACCTATTTCGAAGTCCGCAAGGAGCTGCGCCGGCGCTATCCGCGCCATGCCTGGCCGGACGATCCGCTCGCCGCAGACCCCGTCCGGGGCGTCCGGCGGAAGTAAAGGTACATATTGCCGCAATTTTTGTAAATTTGCGCCATTATGTATTACGTCTCCAAACGATTCACCATCGCCGCGAGCCACCACCTCGAAGTGGACTACCCCATGAAGTGCGCCCGGCCCCACGGCCACAACTACGGGATCGAGGTCTTCTGCAAGGCCCCGGAGCTCGACGCCAACGGGATGGTGGTGGACTTCAAGCTCATCAAGGAGCGCGTGACCGACCGGCTCGACCACCGCGACCTCAACGAAGTCCTCCCCTTCAACCCCACGGCGGAGAACCTCGCCCGCTGGATCTGCGAACAGATCCCGCACTGCTACCGGGTGATCGTCCGGGAGACCTCCGACAACACAGCCATCTACGAACGATGATCTCAGAAGAACAAGCCAGACAGCACATCCGCGAGCTGCTCGAATACATCGGCGAAGACCCCGCCCGCCCGGGCCTGCAGGACACCCCGGACCGGATGATCCGCATGTTCGGGGAGATGTTCCGGGGCTATGACCCCGCCCAGGCCCCCGTCGTCACCACCTTCCCCAACGGGCAGGACGGCATCATCTACGACGACATGGTGGTGGACACCGGCCCCTTCTACTCCGTGTGCGAGCACCACTGCCGGACCTTCTTCGGCGAATACTGGTTCGCCTATCTCCCCAACCCGAAAGGCCGCATCCTGGGGCTGAGCAAGATCGGCCGCGTGGTGGACTACTGCTCCGCGCGCCTGCAGGTCCAGGAACGCCTGGTCCACGACGTGGTGGAGATGCTCACCGACGCGCTCGGGACCGAGAATCCGCCGCGCGGCATGGCCCTGATGATGCGCGGCCGCCACATGTGCAAGGAGAGCCGCGGCGTGCGCAAGAGCGGCGTCATGACCTCCACCTACCTCACCGGCTCCTTCCGCACCAACGCGCAGACGCGCAACGAGTTCCTCTCCTACATCGACAAGGGCGGCAATGTATAGGGTAAAGAAGACGATGGAGCTGTCGGCGAGCCACCGGATCTCCTTTGCCGGCGGCACGCAGGTGGAGCCCCTCCACGGCCACAACTGGAAGATCACCGTGTACTGCGCCGCCGAAGAGCTCGACGCCGACGGCATGGTGGTGGACTTCTGCGAGATCGAGCGCCGCATCTGCGGCTATCTCGACCACGGCGACCTCAACGAACTGCTGCCCTTCAACCCCACCACGGAAAACCTGGCGCGCTGGATCTGCGAACAGATCCCGCAGTGCTACAAGGTGGAGGTGGAGGAGTGTCCGGGCAACGAAGCCTCCTACGAACGATGAAGATCGCCGTCATCGGCGGCGGGGCGGCCGGGTGCTTCTGCGCGATCGGCGCGAAGCGGCGGCTGCCGGATGCTGATGTGACGCTCTTCGAGGCCGGCCCGAAGCTGCTCGCCAAGGTGGCCGTCACCGGCGGGGGCCGGTGCAACCTGACGAATTCTTTCCGTGATGTGGAGCGCCTCGGCGAAGTGTACCCCCGCGGCGAACAGGTCATGAAGCGCGCCCTCCGGGTGTTCGGCCCCGCGGACACGCAGCGCTGGTTCGAGGCCGAAGGCGTCCGGCTGGTCACGCAGGAGGACCAGTGCGTGTTTCCGGCGAGCCAGGATGCGATGCAGATCGTCCGCACGCTGGAGCGCTGCCTGCGCCAGGCCGGGGTGCGCGTGTGCTGCAACGCGCCCGTGGAGCACATCGAGGCGCTGCCGGGAGTGCCGGGAGGCCGGATCGTTCCCGGGGAAGAATTCTTCGACAAGGTCGTCGTGACGACCGGCGGGAGCTCCCGCGAAAAGATGGAACGGCTGCTGCCGGAAGGCGTCGCCGTGACCGACTGCGTGCCGTCGCTCTTCACCCTGAAAGTGCCCGACGCGGGCCTGCGCGCCTTGATGGGCACGGTCGTGCCCCGGACGTCGCTCGCCCTCGCCGGCACGAAATTCCGCGCCGGCGGCACCCTCCTGCTCACCGACTGGGGCGTGAGCGGCCCCGCCACGCTGCGGCTGTCCTCCTACGCCGCCCGCCACCTGGCGGAAAACGCCTACGGCGGCACGCTGCTGATCAACTGGCTGGACGCCCCGGAAGCCGACGCCCGGGGCTGGATCGCCTCCTGCGCGGCGCAGAACCCGCGCCGGCAAGCCGCCGGCACGCCCCCCTCCGGGATCACCGCCCGGCTCTGGCACCATCTGATGAATCGCGCGGCCTTGCGCGAAGACCTGCGCTGGGCGGAGCTCGGCAGCAAAGGCGCGGCGCGCCTGGCCGCCACCCTCACCGCCGACGCCTATCCCGTCGCCGGCCGCGCCCGTTTCAAAGAAGAATTCGTCACCTGCGGCGGCGTGGACCTGTCGGGGCTGTCTCCCGGCACCCTGGAATCGAAAGCGTACCCCGGGCTCTTTTTCGCCGGAGAGGCGCTCGACGTGGACGCCCTCACCGGCGGCTTCAACCTCCAGGCGGCCTGGTCCACCGCGGCGCTCGTCGCCTCCGTTCTCTAGGGCCGGCGCCGGCGTGCCCTCAAAGAGTGCCGGAAACACGCGGAAATAGGCGAAAAAATAAGTATATTGGTGCCCCGAAACGAAAAATACACACCCATGAGAAGATTCACTTCCATCGCCGCAGCGCTGCTCCTCTTCAGCCTGCTGGCCGGCGCCCAGAGCCGCAAACCCGCCCCCGACACCGCCAAGGACAACGAAAAGAAAGAAGAAACCGTCCGGCTTGACTTCAAGCAGGGCCTGTTCGGCGTGGCGCAGCACGAAAACGACTGGTACTTCGAAGTGCCGGATTCCCTGCTGGGGCGCCGCATGTACGTGGTGATGCGCTTCGTCAGCAACACCGCCGACGCCGGCACCTACGGCGGCGAAGAGGTCAACGAGCAGATGATCTACTGGGAGAAGGCCTCCAACGGCAACCTCCTCCTGCGCAGCGACATCCTCAGCATCCAGGCGGCGGCCGACCAGCAGATCAGCAAAGCCGTCCGCGTGAGCTCGGAGAACCCCATCGTCGCCTCCTTCAAGCCGGAGAAAGAGAGCAGCGACAGCACGCTCACCCGCATCAAGGTGAACAGCCTCTTCGAGGGCGACACCCAGATCTTCTCGCTGTCCCCGCGCGACAAGCGCCAGTACAACCTCGGCGGCCTCAAGGGCGACGCCTCCTTCATCGGCAGCATCCGCACCTATCCGATCAACACCGAGGTCACCGTGACCAAGACCTACAGCTACAACACCCCCGCCGGCGGCGGGGCCCAGGGTCAGCAGGGCACGAACCTCCCCGCCGGCCGCGAGACCGGCGCCGTCACGGTGGTGCTCAACAGCTCCATCGTCCTCCTGCCCGAAGTGCCCATGCAGCAGCGCTGGTTCGACCCGCGCGTGGGCTATTTCGCCGACGGCTACAGCGAATTCTCCGACGACCAGCAGGGCGTCAAGAACATCCGCTTCATCGCCCGTTACCGCCTGGAGGCGCGTCCCGAGGACGTGGAGCGCCAGAAGCGCGGCGAGCTCGTGGAGCCCGTCAAGCCGATCGTGTACTATATCGACCCCGCCACGCCGAAGCAGTGGCGCAAATACCTCATCGCCGGCGTCAACGACTGGAACGTCGCCTTCGAGCAGGCCGGCTGGAAGAACGCCATCCGCGGCGAAGAGTGGCCCGAGGACAACCCCGACATGAGCCTCGAGGACGCCCGTTTCTCCGTGATCCGCTACCTGGCCTCCCCGATCGCCAACGCCTACGGACCCAATGTCCACGACCCGCGTTCCGGCGAGATCATCGAGAGCCACGTGGGCTGGTACCACAACGTGATGACGCTGGTGCACGACTGGTACCAGGTGCAGGCCGGCGCCGTGGATCCGCGCGCCCGCAAGATCAAGTACGACGAGGAGCTGATGGGCGACCTGATCCGCTTCGTGTCCTCGCACGAGATCGGCCACACCCTGGGCCTGCGGCACAATATGGGCTCCAGCAGCCAGACCCCGGTCGAGAAGCTCCGCGACAAGGAATGGCTGGAGGCCAACGGCCACACGATCAGCATCATGGACTACGCCCGCTTCAACTACGTCGCGCAGCCGGAAGACAACATCGGCCCGGCCGGCCTGTATCCGCGCATCGGCGAGTACGACAAGTGGGCCATTGAGTTCGGCTACAAGCCGACCTACCTCAAGACCCCGAAAGAGGACCATCTCTACTGGAACAAGGTCATCATCGATCGCCTGGAGGCCAATCCCCGGCTGTGGTTCGGCGGCGAAGGCCGCGACGGCGATCCCCGCGCCCTGACCGAGGACCTCGGCGACGACGCCGTGGCCGCCAGCAACTACGGTATCCTCAACCTCAAGCGCATCATCACCGAGATCCCGGCCTGGAACGTCGAGGAAGCCGACATGTACACCAACGTCTCCCGCATGTACGAGGCCCTCGTGGGGCAGTTCAACCGCTACCTCGGCCACGTGTCGGCCAACATCGGCGGCCGATTCCTGACCAACCACAGCATCGAGCAGCCGGAGCAGGTGAAGTACGCCCCCGTGCCGAAGGAGCGGCAGAAGGCCGCCCTGGCCTTCCTCGACGAACAGCTGTTCAAGAAGCCGTCCTGGCTGGTCGAAGTGCCTTACATCTTCGAGCTCACGGACCGCCCGGACAGCTATCTGTATTCGCTGGTGGACGGCGTGGTGAGCTCAGGCAACCTGCTCAGCGTCGCGAAACTGTCCCGCCTGGAGCAGTTCGCCCAGTATGACGGAGCCAACTACAAGCCGGAGGAATACCTCGCCGGCCTGGAGGGGATGGTCTTCGCCGAGCTGGACAAGGGCGGCAAGGTGGACAGCTACCGGCGCTATCTGCAGCGCCGCTACGTCACCGTCGCCCTGACGGTCGCCGCCAGCGACGCGGCCCGCACCTCCGATGCCGGCACGCTGCTGCTCGCGCAGCTCGAGGGCATCCGCAAGCGCGCCGCCAAGGCCAAAGCCTCCGACACCCTCACGCAGGCGCATTGGCAGGCCCTCGCCCGTCAGATCGAGACGGCGCTAAAGGAGCTGAAATAAAAAAATGCTTATCTTTGTGGCGATGATGCGTCACAACACATTCTATTGGCTGGGAAGCCTGCTCGCCGCCGTCCTTCTGGCGGCGGGCTGCGGCATCCTGCGCCAGTCGTCGGAGGAGAAACGGGCCGAAGAGGCCCGCGTCGCCGCGCTCGTGCAGCAGCAGCTGGACGCGCGCCGCTACGTGATCGACGTCCGCTTCGTCCAGCCCCGCCGGGGCGGCTCGCGGGCCGTGACCTCGCAGTATTCCGTGACCGTGGACGGGACGCACCTGAAGTCGCACCTGCCGTATTTCGGCGTGGCGTACAGCGTCCCCTACGGTGGCGGAAAGGTCCTGAATTTCGAGTCGGAGATCGACGAATACGCCGAAGACACTTCCCGCCGCGACCGCCGCGTCATCGTCTTCACCACCGACAACGAAGAGGACTACCTGGTCTATCGCCTCACCGTGTTCAACAACGGCAACGCCGACCTGCAGGTCTCTTCCAAGAACCGCGAGTACATCAGTTTCCGCGGCGTGCTCGATCCCGACGCGCTTTCAGAAGAATGATCCCCGGCGCCGTCCTGCGCCTGCCCACTACTGTCTCTCAATCCGGAAAGAACCGTCGTCGTCAAGGACGATGACATCGCCTTCATACACGGAGACGAACCCATCCCCCGTGTCCAGCGACAGCATGGAGAACCCCATGCAGAAATACGGCGCCAGGACCTTGTCGCCGCAGAGCCGCTTGACCTCGTCGTAGTTTGTGCCGGTGTAGAGGAGGGTTGTCATAGTTCTTTTATTCCGATGCTTTTCAGGTATTCGTAAGTGCCGTCATAAAACTCTGGGAGTCGGGTCGCATCTTCAGGGAAACCTTCGGAGTTGAGTCGCGAGTTTCCTTCTGGAACACAGATGACAATGCCTTGCCGGGCTCGTGTGAGAAGGACGCGATAGGCATTCAACATGTATTTCCGTTGTTCTTCGTTCTTCTCCGGATTCCACTTATTCTTCCCGTTGAACTTGTAGTATGCCCACTGATTATTCTCGCATCGCATATCAGCATCCCATAGAATACAGGCATAATCCAGTTCAAGTCCTTGAACCTGGATTTCCGTAGCCGCTTCTTCCAGATAGTTGGATGACCGGATATCGGTTTTATCTTCCAGAAACCAATGAACTGCATTCTCATCGCCTTGGGCAAGTACATTAACCGCTTGCGGTTTAAACCGGGCAGCGACTTTAGTTACTAAAATGCCGGTCTGTTGAGATCCTCGCGCCATATGTCTTAGCCAGGCTCGCGCTTTATTGATATCTCGAGTCAATAAAATTGGATATCCTTTTTTGGAGACATCCTCGTACAAATGGCTTGCATCGGAGGAAAAACTCAGGCAAGAATGTACGAAAGCTGAAAGGGTCTCGGCTCGGAAGGAGCGTAAACTTACCGCAAGATGCAAGGAATCTGAATTCACTACATTAGCATTGTTCTGCAGTAATTGATTAACCTTTCCTTCCGCATACTCTGGATCGGTAAGCTTGCTGGAGATATAGACTTTCCAATAAGGGTAATGGTCATTAAGCGCATTAATCCATTCTGAGATTCCAGCTTCTCCCGTGTTAATTTCCTGGCCCCCACCGACAAGGCAGATAATAACCGCCCAGTCCTTTCTTTGATCCAACGACCAGATCAGGAAAGAAGCCTCTGAAACAGGGAAATTAGGAACCTTTAGTTTATTTCCATAGGTTCCTCCTCGTTTGAGATAATTGGCGAGTCGTTCATGTGTCCATGTTCTCTGGGCCTCATCAAAAATGGCAACGTGCTCCACTTCGCCGTATCCTGCACGCTCCATTTTAACCGCTTTAGTAGGGTCAATCTCAAGCACACCATTCTCTACAGGATTTTTGATCTTGGCAAGCATGTTGTCACGATAGCGATGGATAATTTGGAGGAATTCACTAACCTCACGACGGGAGTCAGATAAATTCTTCTTTTCTCCTTTTTCTTTGCATTTCTTTTGATTGTCAACAGCGAGGGCCTCAGTTAGAACCGCCACAAGCGGACCATTCCCCGAAAGGTAAACGGCACCATTCTCTTTGTCTTTCTCCCCCTCTTTATAACTTTGTTTGATGGCCACATCCAGTCCAACTAACGTTTTTCCGGCGCCGGGCACGCCTGTCACAAAACAGATACTCTTTTCTCCATGTTCCTTACTTAAACGAATGACTTGCAAAATATAGTCAATAGTTGCATCCGTCGAGACCTTATCTGCTTCATGGCGCGTGATATCCTCTACAGAGTGATTTTCATACAAAGTTCGCGCAGCTTCTATAATCGTTGGCGTTGGCGCATAAGGGCTAATTGTCCACTGTTTTCCCCATGACTCAGGAGCCCACTGCTTTTTTGCGACGGTCAGCGTTTTTTCAATAATACTCTTAAGGGCTGTTTCTCCAGTTATGGACGGATTAAGGATATCATCGTCATAGGGAGAGGATCGGACAATTTCCGTTGCTCGGGAGTAGTTTGTCGGGATAAGAATGGGCGCAATCGGCTTATCTGCACTGTATAGATGGAAGTTCTTCAGATCTAGGGCATAATCCAGAACCTGCTCTAGATCCTCTTGCAGAGCATCTTTCTTCCCAACCTTAAACTCCAGGCAGAAAACGACTCCTTGCAGAAGTAGAACAACATCAATCCGTTTCCCCAGACGCGGGATCGAATACTCAAAAATGATATAGGCATCCTCTTCCTTCCATGCGGTCAACACTTCCTGCATTATTCGGATTTCTCCTTCCCACGCTTCAATCGTGGTCGTTAAGTCCATACCATGATTGGCTGACACTAAATCACCAAGTACGGATGAAGGACTGCTTAGGAGGAACTCTGAGAAGGGAGCAAAGTACAGGCATCGTTCTGTCTTCATATTAAGGGCGAAATGGGACACACAAATTTAGGAATATAATTCGGAAATGGCTATGGATGAATTAGGGGAAAGGGAGACGGAATCTGTTTTTAAGCGATTATTTTGGCAGAACAGTTTTGTTGGTTATATTTGTTTGAGTCTTATCAAGCAAACAACTATGTTTTATATCATCTTCTTCGCCGCGATCGCGTTCGCTCTCTATTTGATTTTTCACGACAATCAGGAGGGGGAGGGCAAGCCGTCCGGTAGGACGACGCTGTATCGGCCGGAGACGCCGGCTCCGTCCCGGACGCCGAGCCGGACTCCGACACCGACGCCGGCGGTGAAGCCTCCGGTCGTCCCCAACCGGGGCCTTTCCTGGACCTATCTCTATAATCTGAAGTATGACGAGCGTCTCTCCAGGGATGTGATGGAGACGCAGATCACCGGGATGCGCTATTATTGCGGGCTTGCCGATGTCGGTCCGGTCAACGGCATTATCCGGCCGGAGCCGACCAACCCGCACGATCCGCGGGCGCAGATGGTGGTCCGTGCTGACGGGAAGAAGCTGGGCTACATCCCCCGTTATGCCCTGCCGGAGTATGAGGATTTCAACCCCGACAACCACGTCTGTCTCTTTGTGGGACAGGTGACCGTGGACCGCAAGGGCTATATGAACGCCGACATCTTCGTGGCCCTTCCCAAGAGCCGGGAATTCGTGAAGGAAGAGCTGGCGGGGCGGGTGTAGGGCTTTCCGTTATCTTGTGACGTTCCAGACCGCGGAGTCGTCGCCGAGGGCGGTTTTCACGACCACCTCGTTGGCTCCGTCGGCGAGGCTGACGTCTTTCCAGACGACGGTTGCATACGGGTCTGTGTTCTGCTTGCCGACAAGCTTGCCGTTGACATACAGCCTGGCGGAAGGCGCGTTGGTGAAGACGATGACGTCCGTGAGGTTCTCCTTGCGCTCGACGTAGCGCTTGGAGCAGAGGTGTACGGTGTTCGCGGACTTGTTCCAGTTGGCCTTGTAGAAGAAGAAGGCGTCCTTCCGGGTCTTGCGGTCGCGGGTCACGAGGCCCTTGTCGTTCTGGCCGCGGGTGTCGCCTTCCCGGCGGATCTGGGAGGCGAAGTCGAACATGTTCCACACGAAGGAGCCCCAGATGTAGTCGCGCTCGGCGATGACCTTCCAGTCGTTGCGGTGGATCCAGACCTGGCGTTCTTCCGGATGGAACGGTTCGGCGAAGCCGACGGCCTTCTCGTCTTTGTCGTATTTGGCGACGTGGTGGAGGACGCTTGCCCCTCCGCCGTACTCGCTGATGGAGAGACGCGTCTGGGGGAATCTCGCGTGCCAGTCGTCCGCGAAGGGGCCGAAGTCCGCCACGGAGTCGGTGTACCAGCCATAATACTTGTTCCAGCCGATCCCGTCGGTGATGAGCGTGTAGCTGCCTTCCTGGTCGGTGGCGGAGACGGTCATGCGGGACGGATCCAGTTCGTGCGCCAGCGCGTTCAGACGGGCCACGATGGGGTCGAAGCTGCCGTGGATCTCATTGAAGATGCCCCAGAAGCAGATGGACGGGTGGTTGTAGTTCTGGAGGATCATCTCGCGGAGCTGCAGCTCCAGGTTCTCGTGGAAGCCGTCCGCGTTCACATAGCCGCCCACGAAGGGGATCTCCTCCCAGACGACATAGCCCCGCCGGTCGGCCTCCTGGAACATGAACTTGGCCTGGGGATAGTGGGCAAGCCGGAGGGCGTCCGCGCCCATCTCGTCGAAGAAGTCGAAGTCGACCAGGTGGTGCTCCTCCGTGAGGGCGCTGGCGATGTCCGTCCAGTCCTGGTGGCGGCAGACTCCGTGGAGCTTGAGGTGCTCGCCGTTGAGGAAGAAGCCCTTCTCCGGATCGACGCTGAAGTAGCGCAGGCCGATCGGCTCCTCGATGCGGTCGATCTCCCGGCCGTTCTTCTTGAGGACCGTGACGGTCCGGTAGAGATACGGGTCCTTTCTCCCGTTCCACAGGTGCGGGTTGGCGATGTCCGCCGTGACTGAGACCTTGTCTCCATGGACCAGGATGCCGGGCTTGTCCACGACCTTGTTGCCGGCCGCGTCGAGGACGGAGAAGTCCACTTCGCAGCCGTCATAGCCGGCCGTGCTGGAGAGCAGGATCTCGGCGCAGAGGGAAGCGAGGGACCGGTCCACCCGGGTCTGGCTGATGAACACGCCGGTGGAGCCGTAGTACAGCGGCGTGATGCAGGTCTCGTCCGTGACGATCAGCCAGGCGTCGCGGTAGAGGCCGCCGTACTGGTTGAAGTCGCCTCCCTGCGGGGCGATGTCGAGCCGTTGGCTGTTGTTGCAGACGACGCCGACGGCGCAGCTGTCTCCGGGGGTGACGTAGGGGGTGATCTCGAACACGAAGCTGTTGTAGGCGCCCTTGTGGGTGCCGATGCCCTGTCCGTTGACGAACACGGAGGCCTCGCTGCCGGCTCCCTCGAACTTGAGGAACAGGCGCTTGCCGCGGTAGGACGCCGGGATGGCCAGCTTGCGGGCGTAGGAGCCATAGCCGCGATAATAGCCGTCCGGACTCATGAAGTCGGACTGGTTCCAGGTGTGCGGGAGGTCCACCTTTCCGGCCCTTCCGCCGAAGCGGGCGAACTGGTCCACGGCGGCGCCGGTGGAGATGTTTTTGGAGAAAGTCCAGCCTTTGTTGATGCTGATCGTCTCCCTGGCGGAAAGGCTTGTGCCCGCGGCCAGGAGCAGGGCGAGGGTGAGTATTCTGCGAAGAGGTTTCATGTCGGGAGAGTTCCTTTGGTCAAAATTAGTCATTAATTGGGTGGAATGCAAAGGGATCAAAAATTCGCTTTTCTAAAAGTGCAGGAGGCGAAAGCAAGGAATTCAATCAGATCGCCGGCATCAATGAGGAAATTCGCGTTATCTTGGGTGTTCCGTAATACAAAAGACCCCGACGATATCAATCTTTCCAAATAACAGAGAGAACTGTATTATACTGTTCGGAAATAAAGCAATACTCGTGGCAAGTGTTTATTGGCCTGTCATCGTTTTCGCGAATCCGACGTAAGATGTAGGCACCAAGAGTCTTGAGCGCCGAAAAATAGTTGTTACTCTGAACTACAGTTTCTCCCTTCGGGCCAGATATCTCAGAAATCTGACCCGAAGGCATATAAAAGTTATAAGAAAAGTGCCAAATAAGCCGGTAAATACCTAACCGACTCTTCATGTGCATAATCCTTCGTATAAATCAAGTATCGGTCATTAGTAATTCGTGAAGAGAACTTCTTACAGAAGGCATCCAAAGATACATGTGTCTTGTAGGAAGATGATTTTACCTCGATGGGCATGATCTTCGTGCCTCGGGAAAGTAAGAAGTCAACCTCGTAGTTGTGCTTGCCACTCTCCGTCGGCCAGACATGATAGAACAGTTTGTTGCCGGATGCAGTGAGCATCTGGGCGACAATGTTCTCATAGAGATAACCTAGATTCGTGGCTAATTTGTCACTCAACAAGCGCTCATAAATGATGTTCTCGGTGAACGCCTTATCTCGGAAGGCAAGTGTCACGAAGAGCCCGGTGTCACCAACAAACATTTTGTACTGCATCAGATCTTCGGTACCACCTAGGCCCACATTAGGATCGTCGCTGTGATGCGAGATATTGACGGTCCTGGATTTCTCCATTTCAGAAATAAGTTCAACGAAGTCTTCTGCATGGGCTCCTGGGATGACCTTGGATATCTGATAGCGTGAGGCGTTGCTGTTGAGCTGGGCGGGTATGGCCGCGAAGATCCTGGCGGCTTTCCCCGTAGGATCAATCTTGCCGAAATCTTCATCGTACAGGTCTAGGATCAGGCGTTTTGCGTGATCCACGATCTCGAAGTTGTTGGACTCAATATAGGCATCAACAGCCTGGGGCATTCCCCCTACAAGCATATAGAGCCGGAAGTCGCGCATGAGTTTGCGATGCACTTCCTTCAACGGTTGGGGATGCTCCCAAACCGAGCGTAGCAGCGGGACAGTGGCAGTATCTCCCAAAGCCCAGCGGAACTCTTCATAGTCCATTGGATACATGCTGATGCGCTCCTCCTCACTGGGGATGAGAATGTTTTCCGTGTTTTTGCGGATGGAAATCAGCGAGCCGGTTTCGATGTAATCGTATCGATGGTCTTCTACAAACGACTTGATTGCCTGTCGGGCAAGGGGTTGGAACTGCACTTCGTCGAATACGATAAGGGACTTGCGTTCCACCAGTTGCACCCCATAAGCGAGTTGTAACCTGAGAAAGATGTAGTTAAGATCTGAAACATCGTTAAACAGGTTCTTCACCTCTTGGGAGCACTTGGTGAAATCAATAAAGATGAATGATTCGTATTCGTTTCGGGCGAACGCTTTTACAATGGTAGATTTACCGATCCGGCGAGCCCCCTCAATAAGGAGAGCGCTCTTCCCGTTACTGCTCTCCTTCCATTGAAGAAGACGGTCATAAATCTTGCGTTTGAAGAGTCTTTCAGGTTCCATATCTTTTATTCTAGCAATGCGAATATAGCGTATATTCCAGTCTCCTCAAAATTTTTTATGCGGTTTTTCTCAATTTCCTCAAAATTTAAAACGGCGTTTTTATCAAAATCCTCAAAATGTTGATGCGGCACATGATTCCATAAGGGTACATTAAAGTGCTGAATAATAGCTGTTTAGGTTTGCCTCTCCGCATTTTTTGGAACGAATCATCCGATTTGCTACGTTTTCACTGGCGATGAAAATGTTTTTGCTGTATAGTCAGCGGAAATGTGTAGCCACCCCTAAAAGTCGGACAGAGTTAAAGTTT
>JAAYCA010000033.1 GCA_012744435.1 Bacteroidales bacterium | reverse complement strand
CGGGGATGTAGACCGACAGGCCGCAGCAGCGCTCGAGCGGGAGGTCGAAGAAGTTGGGCGTCTCGGCGTGGTAGGGAATGGCGGCGGCGAGGGCGGCGTCCAGCCGGGCGAGCTCCGCGTCCGTCGCGCCGAGGCAGACGGCGAAGTCGCGCAGGTCATAGTAGAAGCGCAGCGAGCTCGAAGAATAGTAGTAGCGCTGGGCGTGCGTCAGGCAGCCGGAGATCGCCTCCCGGTGGGCGTCGACGATGGGTGCGAAGGCATCTGCAAGCTGATCCAGCTGCGAGCAGTCCACCAGGGCGATGGTGCCGGAGCGGCGGGAGCCGGTCTCGTTGTCGTAGTAGGCGAAATATTCCTCGCAATAAGTCCGCAGGTCGGCCTGGGCGCCGCTGAGCATGTCCCAGGAGAGGGTGTCGTAGATCATCCCGTCGGTGAGGATCTCCGTGGGCGAAGCCACGAGATAGCGGCACACGTCCCGGACCGCCCAGGCCACCTCGACCGTGCCCATCAGACAGGCGTCGAGGATGAGATAGTCGAGCTTCATGGGGATCGCGTCCACAAAATCATCGAGCTCCAGCCAGCGGGCGTACTTCGCGCTGCCGTCGTACTGGTTGCCGATGGCCTTGGTGGCGGGCCAGATCACCCCGCTGTCCCGGACCTCCTCCGAGCGACTCCACTGGCGGATGCTGGAGGCCTCGCTGCCGCTGACGTAACCGGCTGGGATCCAACCCGTTCCGTGGGAGGAGAAGAGCATGCCGTAGGAGCGCGAAGGGAAGAGCGAACGGATGTCCTGCAGGGCCGTGCGGAGCGACTCTTTGCTGGGGCTCCGGACCATGTTGTCGTAGCTCTTGAGGGTGTCCAGGACGGGCTTGCCGCCGGGGCCGCGCAGGACGCGGATGAGCTGCGGAGGATTGTCCGTCTCGTAGTCTCCGGGGGTGGCCGTGTTGTGGCACAAAGCGACGATGGCACAGTTGCTGGCGGTGCCCGGGAGGACCCCCTCCTGCATGTCGGAAAGGTTCTTCAGCAGGTTGGTGCTGAGGTTGTTGTAGCCGAGGCCGACATAGATCAGCACCTTCTCGTAGGTCCCTTCGTAGGGGCGATCGATGCCGTTGCAGGCGGCCAGCAGCAGGGCCGGCAGGAGGATGAGCAGTGACTTGAGTCGTCGCATAAGTTGCCAAATTTACACAATTTAGCGGAATTTGTCGCGTTTTTGGAAGAAAGTTTTGTATTTTTGTGTAATTGTTAATTGTTTTTGTATGAAAGGCATCGTCCTCGCCGGCGGCACCGGCACCCGCCTCTACCCCATCACGAAGGGCGTCAGCAAACAGCTGCTGCCGGTCTTCGACAAGCCGATGGTGTACTACCCCATCAGCGTGCTGATGCTGGCGGGCATCCGCGACATCCTGATCATCAGCACGCCGCAGGACCTGCCCGGCTTCCGCCGCCTGCTGGGGGACGGAAGCGACTACGGGGTGCGTTTCGCGTATGCGGAACAGCCTTCGCCCGACGGGCTCGCGCAGGCGTTCCTCATCGGCGAGGAGTTCATCGGCGACGACAGCGTCTGCCTCGTGCTGGGGGACAACATCTTCCACGGGAGCGGCTTCACGCCGATGCTGAAGGAGGCTGTGCGCGCGGCGGAGCAGGACGGCAAGGCCACGGTGTTCGGCTACCGGGTGGACGATCCGGAGCGCTACGGCGTGGCGGAGTTCGACGCCGACGGCAACTGCCTCTCCATCGAGGAGAAGCCGAAGGAGCCGAAGAGCAATTACGCCGTGGTGGGGCTGTATTTCTACCCCAACCGGGTCGTCCGGGTGGCGAAGGGCATCAAGCCTTCCGCGCGCGGCGAGCTGGAGATCACCTCGGTCAACCAGGCCTTCCTCGCCGACGGCGAACTGAAGGTGCAGACGCTCGGGCGCGGCTTTGCGTGGCTGGACACGGGCACGCACGACAGCCTCGCGGAGGCATCCATCTTCGTGGAGGTCATCGAGAAACGGCAGGGGCTCAAGATCGCCTGCCTGGAGGGCATCGCCTACCGGCAGGGCTGGATCGGCGCGGAGCGGCTTCGCGAGCTGGCGCAGCCGATGCTCAAGAACCAGTATGGGCAGTATTTGCTGAAGTGTATAGATGAAAGTCATTGAAACAGCGCTTCCCGGCGTCCTGATCCTGGAGCCGCGTGTGTTCGAGGATGCGCGCGGGTACTTTTTCGAGAGTTTTTCGCAGCGGGATTTCGATGCGCAGGTCGCGCCGCTGCTGGGCCACAGCGTCACCTTCGTGCAGGACAACGAGTCGATGTCGGGTCACGGCGTCGTGCGCGGGCTGCATTTCCAGCTGCCGCCGTTTTCGCAGGCGAAGCTGGTGCGATGCGTGCGCGGGACGGTGCTCGACGTGGCGCTGGACCTGCGGCGGGGTTCGCCCACCTACGGGCGGCACGTGGCCGTGGAGCTGTCGGAGGAGAACAAGCGGCAAGTGTTTATCGACAAGGGCTTTGCGCACGGCTTCGCGGTGCTCGGCGAGCGGGCGGTGTTCCAGTATAAGAGCGACGCGTTTTTCCATCCCGAGGCGGACTGCGGCATCCAGCCGCTGGATCCGGCGCTCGGGATCAACTGGCGGATTCCTGCCGGGGAAATGATTCTGAGTGAGAAGGACCGGGTGCGGGCGACGCTCGCGGAGTTAAAGATTGAGTTATGACGATCCTGGTGACCGGTGCGAACGGGCAGCTGGGCTGCTGGCTAAGGCTGGCGGCCAGCGGTTCGGCGGCGGGACCGGCGGCTGGATCGGCGGCGGCTTCCCTGACCGCTGCGAAAAACCAATTTTCCGCAGACGGTACAACGCCCTCGCACGCCGCCGCCGACCAATTCCTTTTTACCGATATTGCCGAGCTCTCCGAGGAGTCGGCCGCGATGCTCCGCCGGCTCGGCGGGGAGGCGGTCGATCTTTCGACCGTGCGGCTGGATGTCACCGACCTTTCCGCGGTGCGCGAACTGGTCCGCCGCGAGCGGGTGCAGGCCGTCGTGAACTGTGCCGGTTTCACGAATGTGGATGCGGCGGAGAGTCAGCCGGAACTTGCTGAGTTGCTTAACGTTACGGCGCCGGAGAACCTGGCGCTCGCGATGCGGGAGGCCGGCGGGCTGCTGGTGCACGTCAGCACCGATTATATTTTTGGCGCGCGTGTGTACGACACGTCGATCGGCGAGGAGCAGCCGGGTGCGCCGACGGGGGTGTACGGCCTGACGAAGCTCCGCGGAGAGGAGGCCATCCGGCGCGTGGGATGCCGGCACGTCATCCTGCGGACGGCGTGGCTTTTCAGCGAGTTCGGGCGCAATTTCGTCCGAACGATGCTGCGGCTGACCGCCGAACGGCCGCAGGTCAAAGTGGTTGATGATCAGCGCGGTACGCCGACTTACGCCGGCGATCTCGCTGCCGTCATCCTCCAGATCCTTACGGCTGCCGAATCGGCCGCTCTCTCAGCCCCAGACGCCAGCGCACCCGCGGCCGATTCGGCGAACGTTTTCAATTTCACCAACGCCGGCGAGTGCACCTGGTATGAGTTCGCCTGCGCCATCGCGGAGGCGGCCGGGCGGACCGCCTGCGAGATCCTCCCCTGCCGCTCGGACGAATTCCCCAGTCCGGTGCGGCGTCCGGCCTATTCCGTCCTCGACAAGTCGAAGATCCGGGCCGCGCTCGGCCTGGCCATCCCCGCCTGGCGCGACAGCCTGCGTAAGTGCCTGAAAAGCATTTTGTAGATTAGTTAAATCTTCTTATCTTTGCGCGCATTTCGAAAACCGGTTGCCGGTTTTGGTGCAATGGGATCTGGCCGCGAGTCAGATTGAGTAACACATTTTAACAATAGAAAAATGCAACATTTTGAACTGAAAGGCACGACCCGTCAGGTCGGTAACAAGGCCGTCATCAAGGCCTTCCGCCGCGAAGGTCTCGTCCCGTGCAACCTGTACGGAGCGGACATCAAGGAGAACATCCTCTTCACCGTCAACGCCAAGGAGCTCAAGGCGCTCACCGATACGCCGAAGGCATTCATCGTGGACCTCGTCCTCGATGGCGCCAAGAAGGCCCGCACCGCCGTCCTCCACGAGCTGCAGTGGCATCCCGTCACCGACGAGTGCCTGCACGTGGACTTCCTCGCCGTGGACGACAAGACGCCGATCACCATCAGCGTTCCCCTCGTGATCGAGGGTCACGCGAAGGGTGTACAGCAGGGTGGCAAGTTCTACCAGAACACCCGCATCCTGCGCATCAGCGCCCTGATGAAGAACCTGCCTGACGAGATCCCCGTGGATATCACCGATCTCGGTCTCGACAAGCGCATCAAAGCCTCCGACATCCAGATTAAGAACGTCTCCGTCGTCTCCGACAAGGACACCATCATCTGCGGCGTCAAGACCACGCGCAATGTTACTGCGGCTGCTACGGAGGAATAAACCCGCCCAGAGCGTGCCGGACAAGTGCTACCTGGTGGTCGGGCTCGGCAACATCGGTGCCGAATACGCCGCCACGCGCCACAACATCGGCTTTATGATATTGGATGCCTGGGCCCAGGCATCCAATGTCGTTTTCGAACCGGGGCGCTATGGCGACATGGCGGTGGTGCGCGACAAGGGGCGGGAGTTCTATCTGCTGAAACCTTCCACCTATATGAATCTGTCCGGCAATGCGGTGCGCTACTGGCTGCAGAAGCTCGGCCTCCCGCCGGAGCGGTTGATGGTCATCTGCGACGACATCAATCTCCCCTTCGGCACCCTCCGCCTGCGCCGCTCCGGCAGCGACGGCGGACACAACGGGCTGAAGCACATCGCGGAGCAGCTGGAGAGCCAGGACTGGGCTCGGCTGCGCCTCGGGGTCGGGCACGAGTTCGCCGAAGGCGGACAGATCGATTTCGTGCTCGGCGATTTCTCCGCCGAGCAACGGGAACAGATCCCCGCTCTCGCGGAAAAAATCATCGGGGGGATGCGTACATGGGCGTTTGTGGGAATCGATCAGGCCATGTCCCAGGTCAATTCCAGACCAAAATCTTCTAATAATTCTGCATAAACGTTTATTTTTTTTAAAAAAAACGGAAAACCTTGCTTTTTATCCTTTTCTTTTTTATCTTGCAATCGTTAAGGCAGTTAACCATATTAACTTTTTAATTATACACAAACACCATGAAAGATCTTGTCAAGAAAATCGAAGCGAACATCGAGCTCTTCAAAGTCAACGCTGAGGCTCAAGTAGTTAAGGGCAACAAAGCTGCCGGCGCCCGCGCCCGCAAGGCCGCTCTCGAACTCATGAAGGACCTCAAGGAGTTCCGCAAAGTCTCCGTTGCAGAAGCGAAATAATTTTTTTTCAACTTTTTTTGCAACGTTCTCAAAACCTCCTGCATCTATGTTGTAGGTTTAGGTTTTAGTACACGTCTAAGAGTCGGCGAGCCGCGAGGTTGCCGGCTCTTTGCTTTTTTG
>JAAYCA010000032.1 GCA_012744435.1 Bacteroidales bacterium | reverse complement strand
CGGCGGCGAAAGCCACGGTGGTGTCGTTGCCGATCACCTTGAAACATACCTGGTTGGTCATCTCCGGAATGACGGGATTGACCTTGCCCGGCATGATGGAGGAGCCGGGGGCCATTGGCGGAAGGTTGATCTCATGCAGGCCGCAGCGCGGTCCCGAGGCCATCAGACGCAAGTCGTTGCAGATTTTGGAAAGTTTGATGGCGAGCCGCTTCAGGGCGGCGGAATAGCTTACGTACGCGCCCGTGTCCGGGGTCGCCTCGACGAGGTCGGAGGCCTTGGTGAAGTCGTCGCCGCTGAACTCCGACAGCTTGCGGGTGCACAGCTCCGCGAAACCGGGAACGGCGTTGAGGCCGGTGCCGATGGCGGTTCCGCCCATGTTGATCTCGTGCAGGAGCACGGCGTTGCGCTGCAGGTTCGCGATCTCCTCCTCGAGGTTGTTGGCGTAGGCGTTGAACTCCTGGCCGAAGGTCATCGGGACGGCGTCCTGCAGCTGTGTGCGGCCCATTTTGATGAAGTCCTTGAATTCCGCACCTTTGGCGCGGAACGCCGCAATGAGGGCCTGCAGGCTGGCGACCAGGTGCTTGTTCATGCGCACGAAGGTATAGCGGAAGGCGGTCGGATAGGCGTCGTTGGTGGACTGGGCGCAGTTGACGTGGTCGTTGGGCGAGCAGTACTGGTATTCGCCTTTCTTGTGGCCCAGGATTTCCAGGGCGCGGTTGGCGATCACTTCGTTGGCGTTCATGTTGACGGAGGTGCCGGCGCCGCCCTGGATCATGTCCACCGGGAACTGGTCGAGGAAACGTCCGTCCACGATCTCGCAGCAGGCGGCGATGATGGCGTCGGCGATCGTCTTGTCAAGCACGCCGAGTTCGGCGTTGGCGCTCGCCGCGGCCATCTTGACGTACGCGATGGCGATCACGTACTCGGGGTAGTCGTACATGTGGGTGGTGGAGATCCTGTAATTGTTGAGGGCGCGCTGGGTCTGTACGCCGTAATAGGCCTCTGCAGGCACTTTCAGTTCGCCTAGGAGGTCGCTTTCGATGCGGAACATCTGGTCAGGCATAGTCGTGTTTTTTGGTATTCTATTATGGGTCCCGCAAAGGTAAGGCGAATTCCGGATTTAGCAAAAAATAAGCTATCTTTGAGGTGTCGATGAAGATGGTCTGCGACAGCAAGATTCCTTTCCTGCAGGGGGTGTTCGAACCCTTTGCGCAGGTGCTGTACCTGCCGGGCGGGGAGACGACCCCGGCGGCCGTGCGCGACGCCGATGCACTGCTTACGCGCACCCGTACCCGTTGCGACGCCGCGCTGCTGTCCGGATCCTCCGTCCGCATCATTGCCTCCGCCACCATCGGATACGATCACATAGACACCGCCTGGTGCGAGGCGAACGGCATTCTGTGGACCAATGCGCCCGGCTGCAATGCGGGTTCGGTGGAGCAGTACGTCGCCGCGGCGCTCTGCACCCTGGCCCGCCGTCATGCTTTCCCGCTTGCGGGTCGCACCCTCGGCGTCGTGGGGGTAGGCCATGTCGGCTCCCGCGTGGCCCGGATGGCCGCCGCGCTGGGTATGGACGTTCTCCTGTGCGACCCGCCCCGCCGGCGCGCCGAAGGCGGCGGGCCTTTCATTTCTTTGGATGAACTCGTGGCCCGGAGCGACATCGTCACCCTGCACGTGCCCCTTACCCGGACGGGAGAGGATGCCACCTGGCATCTGATCGACGCTGCGCGGCTCTCCGCCATGCGCCCGGACCAGTACCTGCTCAACAGCTCCCGGGGGCCGGTGGTGGACGGCGCCGCGCTCAAGGCCGCCCTGCAGGCGAAGGCCCTGGGCGGCGCCGTGCTGGATGTCTGGGAGGACGAACCGGAGCCGGACCGCGCCCTGCTGGACCTCGTGGACATCGCCACGCCCCATATCGCCGGCTACAGCGCGGACGGCAAGGCTGCCGGTACGGCCGCGGCCGTCCGGGCGGTCGCAGCGGTTCTGGACCTGCCGCTGAAGCAATGGCAGCCCGCTGCGCTGCCGGCCCCGGCGCGGCCGCTTTCTTTTACCCTTGACGCGCGGGGGAAGACCCTGACGGAAGTGCTTTCGGAAGCTGTTCTATATACCTATGACATCCTTGCAGACGACGCGGCCCTGCGCGCCGATCCGGCGCGTTTCGAGGAATTGCGGGGGGATTATCCGATCCGGCGCGAGCCGGGCGGTTTCCAGCTGCATCTGCAGGGAGGCACAAGGGAGATGGCGGAGCATCTGTCCGCCCTCGGTTTCCGGCTTCGGTGAAAAAAACTTCAGCCTACAGGACGGTCACTTCGACGCCGGCGGCGCCGCTGATGCGCTTGACAAGACCTTGCAGGACCGTGCCGGGGCCGATCTCGCGGAACTCCGTGGCGCCGTCCGCGAGCATGTTCTTCACCGACTGGGTCCAGCGGACCGGAGAGGTGAGCTGCTGTAGGAGGTTGTCCTTGATGCGCATCGGATCCGTCTCCGGGAGGGCGGTGACGTTCTGGTAGATGGGGCAGCGGGGCGCGAGCACGTCCGTGCGGTCGATCGCTTTGGCAAGCTCCAGCCGGGCGGGCTCCATGAGCGGAGAGTGGAAGGCGCCGCCGACGCTCAGCGGCAGGGCGCGCTTCGCTCCCGCGGCTTTCAGGGCCTCGCAGGCGCGGGCCACGGCTTCCTTCTCGCCGGAGATGACCACCTGTCCGTCGCAGTTGTAGTTGGCGGGAATCACGAGCCCTTCGACGCCGGCACAGATCTCCTCGACCTTCGCGTCGGGAAGCGCGATCACGGCCGCCATGGAGCCGGGCACCTTCTCGCAGCATTTCTGCATCTCGGAGGCGCGCACGGAGACGAGCCGCAGGGCGTCTTCGAAACCCACGGCGCCGGCCGCCACGAGGGCGGAGAATTCGCCGAGCGAATGGCCGCCGACCATGTCGGGGGCGGGGAGTCCGTCGGTGCAGAGTGCGGCCGCCACGGAATGCAGGAAGATGGCCGGCTGGGTCACGCGCGTGGCGCGCAGATCCTCGTCGGTGCCTTCAAACATGATATCGGTGATGCGGAAGCCCAGGATGTCGTTGGCGAGCTCCATCATCGCGTGCGCCCGCTCGTTGTGCTCGTAGAGTTCCTTTCCCATTCCCGGGAACTGGGACCCCTGGCCGGGGAATACATAGGCTCTTTTCATACGCTGTGTTTTTCTTGTTTATGGCGCGGCAAATTTACAAAAAATAAGTATATTTGCAGTCCGTTTACCGGATGCCCCTGTAGTTTAATGGATAAAATTTCGGATTCCGGTTCCGACGATAGGCGTTCGATTCGCCTCGGGGGTACGAAAAAAGGCAAGCACGCGTGCTTGCCTTTCCTGTTTCCTTCTCCACTACTTTCGGAAAAATACTTATCTTTGGGACACAGAAGAAGCGATGGAATTCCGACCTCTTAGAAGAATCAAGCAGGCAGCCACGGAAGCGGAATGTCTGGCTGTGCTGCAATCCGCTCCGCGGGGGATTCTCTCCGTGCATGGAGAAAACGGCTATCCCTACGGCATTCCGATGAACTTTATTTTTACGGACGGCAAGATCTGCTTCCACTGTGCCCGGGAGGGCCATAAGCTGGATGCCGTCCGTGCTGACGGAAAGGTCTGCTTTACCATCTTGTCGGAGCCGGTCAAGAATGAAGGCGAGTGGTGGAACTGCTTCACCAGCGTCATCATCTTCGGTCGCATCCGCGAAGTGAGCGACCCGGCCCGGGCCGACGGACTCCTGCGCGCCCTTGGCGCCAAGTACTTCCCGGAAGCTTACGATATCGAATCCGACATCCAGCGCAACGGTCCCCGTGCCTTGCTCCTGGAGATCACCATCGACCATATGACCGGAAAACACGTGCGGGAAAAATGATGAAACACCTCCGAATCCTCCTAGGAATCCTGCTCCTCCTGACGGAGACCGTCTCCGCCGGGGGACGGGAATATGCCGTCCGCGGCCCGCAGGGCGGGCTGGCCATGAAAGTGACCCTTCCCGATGGAATGGATCCGCAGACGCAGCGATGCCCGATGGTCATCCTGATGCATGGCATCTTCTCCAGCAAGGACTACAACCCGATGCCCGCCATCGCCAAGAGTCTTGCGGCCAGCGGAATCGCCTCGATCCGCTTCGATTTCAACGGTCACGGGAAAAGTGAAGGCCGCCTGCAGGACATGACGGTCGGACTGGAGATTGCCGACGCCCTGGCCGTCTGGGAATATGCGGAGTCGCTCCCATACGTGGACGGAATCGGCCTGCTGGGCCACTCCCAGGGAGGCGTTATCGCCTCGATGGCGGCCGGTCGCCTGGCCGGAAGGGGCGGGGACGTGCCGCTGGGCGTGGTCCTTGTCGCCCCGGGATCCGTCATCAAGGAAGCCTGCCAGGGCGGGAAGTTCTTCAATGCCCGCTTCGATCCCGAAGATCCGCCGGAATTCGTCCGCTGCTGGGGAGTCAGGAAACTGGGCCGTGAGTACCTTCTCAGTACACAGACCCTGGACATCTATGGTACGGCGTCGGCCTATCAGGGCCGGGTTTGCATCCTCCACGGCGACAAAGACTCCATCGTGCCTATGTGGTGCAGTGAAAAGTACAAGGAGACCTACGGCGACCGCGCTACCCTGACCGTCATCGCCGGCGAGAACCACATGATCAACCGCCGTCGCGACGAAGTCATCCGCCAGACGGTTTCTTTCTTCAAGAGCGTGTTTGAAGACTGACGCTGCTGTCAGATTGCCTGTTTACAGGTCAAAGGGAATCTCACCCTGCATGAACAGCACGGCCTGGCCGGTGATGAAGACGCGGTCGCCTTCCAGAGAAACCCGCAGGACGCCTCCGCGCCGGGAGACTTGCCTCGCCACCATCTCCCGTTTACCGAGTTTTCCGCCCCACAGGGGCGTCAGGAAGGTATGGGCGCTCCCCGTGACGGGGTCTTCCGGGACGTTCAATTTGGGATAAAAGCAACGTGACACGAAATCGTATTCTTCTGAAGCGGCGGTCATGATCAGTCCCCGTCCGTCCAGCTTTTTCATCGCCCCGAAGTCCGGAACGAAACTTTCCAGCGCTTTCCCGGACGGGACCAGGACCATCATGTCTCCGCCATCGAAATAGGCTTCCCGCGCCATTCCTCCGGTGGCTTCGAGAATGTCCTCCGAGACCGGGACCGTCTTGAACGGGCCGACGGGAAAATCCATCGTGTAGCCGTCCTCCCCGGAGCGGACGGTCAACTCTCCGCTGAGCGTCTCAAAATGCATTTCGGAAACCCCCGGATCCTCGAATCTGTGCAGTACGAAGGCCGTTGCCAGCGTCGCGTGGCCGCAAAGCGCAACCTCGCCTCCCGGAGTGAACCACTTCAGCTGATACCGGCCCGGCCCGGCTTTCACGACAAAAGCCGTCTCCGAATAATTGTTCTCGATGGCAATGGCCTGCATCAGATCGGATGCAGGCATTTCCCGGCAGGGGAGGACCGCTGCCGGATTGCCTCCGAACAAACGGCTGGTAAATGCATCTGCGATATATTGTCTCATGGCGTCCAAGTCATTCTGATATGCGGAATACCGTCCAGCATGAACGGCTCCGACGACTGCCGGAAGCCGACCTGCTCATAAAACCCCTTTGCGTACTCCTGGGCTTCAATGTCGATCCTTGTCGCGCCGAAGTGCTCCCTGGCGGCGCCGATCCCGGCCAGCATCATCCGCTTGCCATAACCCTTGCCCCGCTCGGTCGTGATCACGCGGCCGATGGAGACCGCCTCCATGTGTGTCCCGGCCGGACATACGCGGCATATGGCGACGATCCGCTCTCCTTCCGACAGCCACAGATGAACGGCCGGCTGGTCATCATCGTCCAAATCCTGATAGACACAGTCCTGCTCCACGACGAAGACCTCGCTGCGTATCCGCAGCAGCTCGTACAGCTCTGCCGCGGTCAGTTCGGAGAAAGTCTTTTTATGCAGTTGCAGCCCCATGCGGCCTGTTTCTTCCGGATGTGCACCTTTTTTTCAGGATTCAAAGATAGCAAAAAACCCGTTTTGTCCAAGGCCTGTCTTCTGCAATCAAGGAGAAGAGGCCGACCCCTTTGCGGCCGGCCTCTTCTGTCAGGAAAGTTATGTCAAGAACCCTTTATTTCCAGGGATTCTGAGTCAGGTTGCTGTTCAACTGCAGAACGGAAAGAGGAATGGGGTAAACCGTGGTCACACCGTTGGGATCCTCTTTGAACTTGCCGCCGAGCGAGTGTGCCGGAACGCCGACGAACTTGTCGTCCGTAGGAAGCGTCCACATGCCGAAACGAACGAGGTCGGCACGACGGCCGGGCTCCCAGGCAAGTTCGCGTGCGCGCTCGTCGAGGAGATCGGACGGCTTGACTTCTTCGTAGGTCTCGACTTTCGCGCGGGTGCGGATGTTGTTGAACAGTTCGACACATTTGGCATCGTCCCCCATGCGCTTGTATGCCTCGGCCGCAGCGAGGACGACATCGGCATAACGCCAGACGACACGGTCGCTGTTGTTGTAGAAGGCCGGGTTCGACACGGAAAAGTCCCAGTCACGCTTCTTGCCGGCACGGGGACCGCCATAGGTGAAGAGGTAGTCCCACTTGGCACCGGCATAAGACTCCTGATAGTCGAGTCTCGAATACTCGGGATAGTAAACCAGGTTCTCATTGAAGGCCGTTCCGTTGGTGGATTTGAGCGGGTTGCCGTCCTTGCCCTTCTGGAGACCGAAATAAACCGTCTGTCCCATGCGTGGGTCGGCCGCCGTCATGGTCTCGGGGTCATATCCCCAAAGCCTGGCGGACTGGATGGTCGAGATAGGACCGTTACAGGCAATGGCGATACCGATCTGCTTCGCATGGTCGAAATTCATGCTGAAGAAAACGGTTGACTGGAAGAATCCGGCATCTTCGTCCATAGGCATCACGAAGATGTTTTCAGGCGAAGTCTGGTCATTGTTGGCCGTGAAGTTGTCCGAAAAGTTGGTGGCAAGCTTGTAGCCTTCGGCCTCGATCTGCTGCTGGCACCAGACGACGGTCTCCCAGGCATTCCTGGACTGCCCGTCAGGACACTTGATGGTGTAGGCCTTTCCGGCTGCGGTCACTTTGTCGAAGACACCGTCCATGTTGTATTCATAGCGGCCGGTTTTGATGAGCTCAGGAGGGAAAATCTTCGCGTCGTCGTCCCTGCCTGCGCCGTCGACTACCGGGTTGGGATAGTTGTGGGCGTCCGGGTAGTTATCCTTTACGACAGATGCGATGTACGGGCTGTTTGACCAGTCATCGAGAGACCAGATAGGAGCATTGAGGGCGAGCTTCTGGAGCAGGGTGTAACCGATGGCCTGGGTCATACGGCCGTAGAACTCACCTTGTTTCTGCGATTGCGCACTGGGAAGGTCCGGGATGAGCGAAGCGACGTCCTCGATGATCCATTTGAGCGCTTCGCTGCGGGAGGACTGTTTCACGTCGGAAATACTTGAACTTCCGGAGGTGACAATGGGAATCCGTCCCCAATAATCGAGCGCGATCATGTAATAGATATCCCTCAAGATGGAGATCTCACTGATGTAGGGATTCAGGATGTCTTCATCGCCGCCCTGTTCCAGAATGTCTTTCACCTGATCGAGCGACCGGTTGCAAAGAGCAATGTAGGTGTACACGGAATTCCATGCGTCGGCCAGTTTTGAGAAAGTCTGGTCGATGTCGTGCTGGAAGATCTGCTGGTGAGGACCGCCGTCGACCCAGCCGTTGCGCCGTCCCGGCGTGATGACCATGTCACCGCCACAATTATCGAAGTAGTACAGAACCTGGTCGAACTCCGAGATATTGGGAATCGTACGGGGAACATACAGCGATGCGACGCAGTTGATATAGACGAGCTTGGGGTTTGAGTAAGCCTCAACGCCGATAAACGAACTCTTCGGGTTTTCTTCCAGGAAACCTTCACACCCCGAAGCGATCATGACAACGATTGCAAATAATGCAAAGTATATTTTTTTCATAATGATGCTGAAATTTTGGGGTTCTAATTAAAACTTGACATTGAACTGGAGCGTGAACGTCCTCATGATCGGGAAGACGTTGCGGGCATCGACGCCGCCGGAAATAGAGGCGGAGTTGATCATCGGGGTCAGCCCCGTATATCCGGTGATGGTCGCTACATTGTTGCAGGACAAGGCGACCCGGAGACCCTTGATCAGGGAATTCCGGGTAATGCTGGCCGGAAGGTTGTAGCCGAGGGTGATGTAGGCGATGTTCACGTAGTCGCCGTTCTCCAGATAATAAGAAGTATGGGACAGACCGTAGATGTTGTCCTTGATCGCTTCCTGGAGGACGTTGTACATCGGGAAACCGCTCAGGTCATGCAGACACATGGAGGTGAAGTTGTAGATCTTGTGACCGAATGCTCCCTGGAGCTGGGTGGCGAGATCGAAATCCTTCCATCTCAGGTTGATGGTCATGTTGGCCGTGACTTTCGGCATGGCCTGCCCCATTTCTTCGCGGTCGCCTTCGTCGGAAAGGTCGACGCCGTTGCCGTCAAGGTCCTTGACCTTGTAGTGAAGGTGGCCCTGGGCGTCCTCGTCGAAGCCGTCGTGGACGGGGAGGCGGAAGATGCCCACCGGTTTGCCTTCCGTCATATAGGTGACACCCGTGTTGGAGGTAAGACCACCGGCGGCGCCGGAAGCCAGGACGATGTACTTCGGCGTCGTCAGTTCTTCCCCGTTGTAGGTGCCGTGGAGCGAGACGAGTTCATTGACCTGGTATGCTGCGTTTGCGGAGACGTTCAGGGTCCAGTCCCGGGTCCTGATGATATCGCCGCGGAGTGCAAGCTCGATACCGTTGTTGGTCATTTCTCCCATATTGGCAAGGAGGCTGGTGTACACGAACGGAGGAACGGGGACCTGATAGGTGTAGAGCATATCCGTCGTCCTGGACCTGTAGTAATCGATGGTACCGGAAAGCCTTGACTTGAAGAATGCGAAATCCAGACCGACGTCGAAGGTCGCCTTGGTCTCCCACTTGAGGTCGGGGTTGGCGTTCGACCCGATGGCGTAGGTGACGGTCGGGATGCCGTTGTAGTTGGTAATGCCGGTCGGGTTCATGACCTGCAGGGAGTTGTAGGCGGAGATTGCGTCCTGGTTACCCGTCACGCCGTAACCGATGCGGAGTTTCAGGCTGTTGAGGTATCTGAGACCCTTCATGAACTTTTCGTTCGTGATGATCCAGGCCGCGGATGCAGAGGGGAAGAAGCCCCATTTGTTGTTCGCTCCGAGCTTGGAGGAACCGTCGGCGCGGAAATTGGCCGTCAGCACATAGCGGCTGTCATACATATAATTCAAACGGGCCATGTAGGAAAGCAGCTGGTTTGCCGTGGCGCTGGAAGAAACGTTGCCGTACTTGACGACCGCACCGGCATCGATCCTGTTGAATCCGAACTTGTCCGTATCGAAGTTCGATGCTTGCATGGAGCTGTTGAAAGTCTCGACTTTCTGGCCCTCGATGAGACCGAGGGCGTTGATTTCATGTTTGCCGAAGGTCTTGACATAAGAGAGCTGGATGTTGCCCATCATATCCGTCCGCTCAATGTTGCGGATCGTCGCGCTGCCCACACTCGTCGAGATGGTGGTCGGGGTGTAGGATTTGACGGCTGTGAGGAAGCGGCCATAGCTCCCGAATGCGCTCAGCTGAAGGCCGTCGAGGATGTTCCAGGTGACCTTGCCCGAAGCCTGCATGTTATTGCCGGTCGTGTAGGTAGGCTGATCGAATGCTTCTCCGGGATGGCCTGCCATCATGGAGTTGGGGTCACGGTCCCATTTTCCGGTCTCCTCGTTGAGGTGACCGGGGAAAGTCGGGTTATAGGTCAGAGCTCCTGACATGACATTCCCGCCGATGTTCTTCTGGTTACGCTGGGAAGCGCGGAGGGTGAGGTCGAAGACCAGCCTGCCGTCCAGCGCTTTCTGATTGGCTGAGAAGTTTACATTGTAGTTGTTGTTGTACGTCTCCTTGATCAGACTGTTCTGGAGATTGGCACCGACGGAAGCACGCATGTTGAAGTTTTCCGTTCCGTGGGTGAGCGAGATGTTGTGGTTGTTCTGGTACGGATGGTCATTCCGGACCCACTTCATCCATTCCGTGTCGTAACCCATGTCGTATCCGGAGCCGGGGCAGATGTCATCGACAAGTTGCCGCCACTGGTCTGCGTTGAGCGGGAGGATCTCCCGCGCGATCGTACTTATACCGAATCTGCCGCTGTACTCCACGTTGAACTGCCCTTTCCCACCTTTCTTGGTGGTCGCGACGATGACGCCGGCTGCACCGCGGCTGCCATACTGGGCCGTCTCGGATGCATCTTTCAGGACGGTGAGGTCTGCGAGGTCCTCGACCGAGAGGTTCTGAAGCTGGCTGAGGTTCGAGAACACGCCGTCAATGATGACGAGGGGGTCGTTGCCGCCCGACAGGGAAGAAGTTCCCCTCAGACGGACGGTGGGGTTGCCATTGATGTTGCCGCCGTTGTTGGTGATCAGCAGTCCCGGCACATTGCCTGCCAGAGCCTCGATCGCGTCTGCGACATAACCTTTGTTCAGTTTGTCCGCCGTCACTTTTTCAACCGCTCCGGAAATCGATCTCTTGTTGCCGACAGCATAACCGATCACGAGCGTTTCGTCCAGGAGGGTCGATTCTTCTTCTAGGACGACATTGATGACGGAACGTCTGTTCACCGGGATTTCCTGCGTAACGTAACCGATACAGGAAATCTCAAGAACGGGATTGTTGCCTGTGACACTGATGGAATACTTACCGTCAATGTCGGTTGCAACACCTGTCCTCGTGCCTTGCAGCAAGACGGCTGCACCCGGGATCCCCAATCCGTCAGGGCCGGAGACGACACCTGACACGTAGGTCTGGGCAAAGAGCGTCAGGCTCGCAAGGGTCAGGCACAAAGACATCAGCAACTTTGCAAAAAAAGTTTTTTTGTTCATTGTGGTTTGTTTTAGATGTTAGTAGGTTAAATATGGATGGAATCGTTCCTATTTCTTGTTCAGCATCCCGCAGTTGTCAAGGAAATTGTAGAAGAGCGTCGTCCAGATGTATACCGACTGGCCATTTTCGCGATAGCCGAAGCCGTGGAAGCCTCTCGTGAAAGAGTGGACCTCCAGCGGCTGGCGGGTCTTGTTCCAGGCGTTGTAGAGCGCGGGCATGTCGCCGAAACCATTGGCGGAAGAAGCCTCGCCCGTGCTCGAGCAAAGGAAGAGGGGCATGGGATCGTCAGGTACTTTGTCTTCGTACCAGGCCGGATAGAACATGCCGAGGAAGTCCGGACGGCTCATTTCATCATGGTCGAGCGCCACGTTATAGACGACGTTGCCGCCCGCGGAGAATCCGATAATTCCGATGGCATTGGGGTTGATGCCGTATTTCTCCGCATTCTTGCGGATGTAGGTGATGGCGACCCGGGCGTCGTCCCAGGCCATCTTCCGCTCATATCCCTGCTCTTCGGCAATCTTGGCGTGCTTTTCGGTGAGTTCCCGCATGCGGGCGTCCCGTCCCTGGTTGCCGTAGGAATGGTCGGCGACATATTTGGCCTCTTCATAATCGCCGCCGGAGTACGCAATGCGGTATTTCAGCACGAACGCAGTGATACCATGCGCGGCGAGCCATTTGGCGACGTTGGGTCCTTCCTGATGCCAGGAAAGTGCCGTGAATCCGCCACCGGGGCAGACGACGACGGCGGCGCCGGTCTCGGTGCCCTTCGCGGGGAGATAGGTCCATATCTCAGGATCCACTACGTTCAGGATGCATTCGCCGACCTCTCCGGGATTCATGGCGGTCGTGTACTCGAAGAGATACTCCTGTTGGGTCCACTTCTCGGAACCGGGAGCCTTTCCTTCGTAAAGACGGATTTTTTCTGCCTGGGCAAAGGCGCTGGCCGTACACAGGACAAGCGCGAACAAAGTGAGGATTTTTTTCATCATGTGGGTTATATTTCAGGAAACACTGTAAGTCTGATTGTGGAAGCGCCGTAGGGGACGAGCTCGATGAAGGTGTCGCTGCCTTCCTCCGGCACGACGGTCTGCGGCAGCGGAGGCGTGATGTACGCATCTTCCATCT
>JAAYCA010000031.1 GCA_012744435.1 Bacteroidales bacterium | reverse complement strand
CTAAGTCGTAACAAGGTAGCCGTACCGGAAGGTGTGGCTGGAACACCTCCTTTTTGGAGTTCACTCCTTGACACTCATGCTCGCGGTTCGTGCCACAAGGCAAGTCGTTCTTGAGAACACTTGTACTTACTTCCATTATTTATACAGGCTCGTAGCTCAGTTGGTTAGAGCGCCACACTGATAATGTGGAGGTCCGCGGTTCAACTCCGCGCGGGCCTACTTGTAGAAGAAATACGAAACAACTGTGGCAACGCGGATGTTTCGTTTTTTTTATTCATCTGGGGGTATAGCTCAGTTGGTAGAGCACAACATTTGCAATGTTGGGGTCGCCGGTTCGAATCCGACTACCTCCACAAAAAAGGCTTTCGGCATTTGCCGGAGGCCTTTTTTCGATTGAGCCGTACGGCTCCGGATCCATCCTGTTTGTCTTTTCGGTTTTTTTAGCGATATTTGAGGTACGCTAAACCTCAATCTCCATGGATTATCCGAAAATCAACGTACTGGACACCATCAAGGATGCGTTCCAGCTTGGGATGAAGAATGTCCTTTCTCTTATCCTTCTTGTCATTCTGTATGTGATCACGGTGTGGATACCGTACCTGAACGTCGGTACGACCATCGGTTTGTACAAGGCTGTCATGGCCATGAGCCGCGGCGAGGTGGTGGACCCCGTGTCCATCTTTGACCAGAGCAACTTCAAGAACTTCGGAAACATCTTCCTGTTGATGGGTTTCCAGAGCGTGGGTGTCGGCGCGGCTGCGATTTTCGTGTTCATCCCGGCCCTCGTCCTCTCCATCGCCTGGCGTTTCGGAATGTACCTGATGCTGGACAAAGGCACCTCTCCGCTCAAGAGCCTTACGCTGAGCTATGACGTCACCCTCGGCGAGAAATGGCGCATCTTCTTCATCGGCCTGCTCACCGGCTTGCTGATCGGCGTCGTCGCCGGCATCTTCTCGCTGATTCCGAAGGTCGGCGTTGTCTTCGCCATTCTCGTCGCTGTCGCAGGCGCCGCCTATGCCGTCGCCGTCGAGGCTCTGATGTACCGGCACTTTGCCGAAAAAGCCGATGCGATGAAGGAGGCGGGCGAGGCATAGTGGCCGCGCAAGCTACACTCTGGCAACTCTTTTGCGTATTCGCCAAGATGGGGGCGTTCACCATCGGCGGCGGATACGCAATGCTTCCGTTGATCGAGCAGGAAATGCTCCGGCGCCGCTGGATATCCGAGGCGGACATACAGGACATCATCGTGCTGGCACAGAGCGCCCCCGGCATCCTTGCGGTCAATATGGCCATCTACACGGGCCACAAGATCAGAGGGATCCGGGGGAGCATCGTGTCGTCGGTCGGGGCCGTGCTTCCTTCGCTGGTCATCATCCTGCTGATCGCAATGTTTTTCACCGAATTCAAGGACAATGACATCGTCCGCCGCATCTTCCAGGGCGTCCGGCCGGCGGCCGTGGCCCTGATCCTCGTGCCCGCCGTGCGGATGGCGAAGAGCGGCTGCAGACAGTGGTGGACCTGGCTGATTGCCATCGGATCCCTGCTGGGCGTCGCCTTCCTGAAAGTTTCTCCGATCTGGATCATCCTCGTGACCCTGTCCGTGTCCGTGTGCGTGTCCCTGCTTCGCCAAAAAAAGAAAGTATGATCGGACTGCTGGGACAACTTTTCTACACTTTCTTCTTCATCGGCCTGTTCAATTTCGGCGGCGGCGGTGCGATGCTTTCCCTCATCCAGGGACAGGTCGTGACGACCCACCCGTGGATCAGCCAGGCCGAATTCACGGACATCGTGGCCATTTCCCAGTCCACCCCGGGCCCGATCGGCATCAACTGTGCGACCTATGTCGGCTACGAAGTCATGCAGAACGCAGGCTACGGAGCATTCGCAGGCATCCTTGGTTCGACGCTTGCCACCCTTGCCGTCGTGCTGCCTTCCTTCCTGATTTTCTTCCTGATCATCCGCGCGTTCAATAAATTCCACGAGAGCCGGGCCTTTGCCGACATGATGCAGGCCATGCGGCCCGCCGTGGCCGGCCTGATCGGTGCCGCGGCCCTCGTGCTCATCTTCCAGGTCGTCTGGAACGGCCCGCGTCCGGAGGTCTCCGTGCTGCAGGAGAATTTCCCCGACTGGAAAGCCTGGGCGATCTTTGCCGTGGCTTTCCTCGCCGGTATCACCCGGCGCGCCGGCCCGATCGCCGTCATTCTCGGCGCTGCCGTTGTAGGACTTGTCATTTATTGAGTATCTTTATCCCGATGAAACGATTGACGACCCTCCTTGCCGCTTTTCTGATCGCCCTGTGTGCCCATGCAGGGGGGCTTGACGGCATCGTCCCGCTGCCGATGAAGGCAACGCTCCTGAAGGGGAGTCTCCGGCTGTCCGGAGCGCCCGTCAAGTGTGACCCCGCCTTCGATGAGACGGCGCGGGAGGCCGTGGCCGCCTTCGCTGCACAGTTGGGTTATGTCAGCGGCCGCGCCTGTCCCTTTTCCGCTCCCGTCGGGCTGTCCGGCGCCGCGGCGTCGGGCAAGGTCAAGGGGCTCGTTTTCCTGAAAGACGCTTCCCTGGAGCCGGAAGCCTATTCGCTGGATGTCAGCACCCGTCGGGCTGTCGTGCGCGCCAGTTCGACCAGCGGCGTACTCTATGCCCTGCAGACCCTCCGTCAGCTGCTTCCTGCGGCCATCTACGGCACCGGGACCGCCGACCGCGAACGCTGGGTCATTCCGGCCTGTCTCATCGAAGACCGTCCGCGTTTCGCCTGGCGGGGCATGCACCTCGACTCATCCCGCCATTTCTGGAGCGTGGACGAAGTCAAGCGTTACCTCGACGTGATGGCGATGTACAAGCTGAACCGTTTCCACTGGCATCTCACGGACGACCAGGGCTGGCGCATCGAGATCAAGGCGTACCCGCTCCTCAGCCAGATCGCCTGCTGGCGGGAAGGCACGATGATCGGCCGTGACTTCGATTCCAATGACGGGATCCGCTACGGCGGCTTCTATTCGCAGGACGAGATCCGCGAAGTGGTGGATTATGCCGCGGCGCGCGGCATCACGGTGGTGCCGGAGATCGATCTCCCGGGCCACATGCTGGCCGCCCTGTCGGCCTATCCCGAACTCGGTTGCACCGGCGGCCCTTATGCCGCCTGGACGCGGTGGGGCGTGTCCGACCAGGTCCTTTGCGTGGGCAGGGAGAGTACGTTCACCTTCCTCGAGACCGTGCTCTCGGAGGTGGCGGAGCTCTTCCCGGGCGAGTACATCCACATCGGCGGGGACGAGTGTCCCAAGGACGAATGGAAGAAGTGCCCGGACTGCCAGGCGAAAATCCGCGAGCTGGGCCTGCACGACGACGGGCGATTCACGGCGGAGCAGTACCTGCAGAGCTACGTGACGAAGCGCATTCAGGCCTTCCTGGCCACCAAAGGCAAGAAGATCATCGGCTGGGACGAGATCCTCGAGGGAGAGCTCGCCCCGGGCGCGACCGTGATGTCCTGGCGGGGCATGGCCGGTGCGCAGGAAGCTTCCCGCAAGGGTTTCGACGCCATCCTGACCCCTACCTCCCACTGCTATTTCGATTACCGTCAGGCGGAGGATCCCGCCGGCGAGCCGCTGGGCTTCGGCGGCGTGGTCACGCTCGAACGGATCTACTCCTTCGACCCGCTCGACGGGATCGCCCCGGAAGACGCCCGCCATATCCTCGGGGTGCAGGCCAATCTCTGGACGGAATACATCAGCACCCCGGAACACCTGGAATACATGCTGCTGCCGCGCCTGCTCGCCCTGTCCGAAGTGCAGTGGTGCCAGGAAGGCCAGCGGGATCCGGAGCGCTTCCTGCGCGTGCTTGCCGAACACGAATATCCGGTCCTTGATGCCGCCGGCTACAACTATAGGAAATAACTGTGTTACAACAATATGAAAAGAATCCTTTTATCCCTCTGCCTTCTTGCGGCTGCCATGCAGCTGCAGGCGGCCCCGGCCGCCGAAGAGGCGCGCCTGCTCCGCTTCCCCGCCGTGGGCGGCGGCAAGATTGTATTCTGCTATGCCGGCAATCTCTACAGCGTGGACATTGACGGCGGCCGCGCCGTCAAGCTGACCTCCGATGTCGGCTACGAATGTTTCCCGAAGGTCTCCCCGGACGGCAAGACCGTCGCCTTCACCGCCCAGTACGACGGCAACACGGAAGTTTACACCATTCCGATTACGGGAGGCGAGCCCAAGCGCCTGACCTACAGCGCCCTCGTGGGCCGTGACCAGGTGGGCGAGCGCATGGGTCCCAACAACATCGTCATGGGCTGGACGCCCGACGGCAAGCAGATCGTCTATCGCAGCAAGCAGTGGTGCTTCAGCGGCCTGCGGGCCCAGCTCTGCAAGGTGGACGCCGAGGGCGGACTGCCCGAGTTCATCCCGACGACGGAGGGCGGCTTCTGCTCCTATTCGCCGGACGGCAGGCAGCTTGCGATGAACCGGATGTTCCGCGAGTTCCGCACCTGGAAGTACTATCGCGGCGGCCAGGCCGACGACATCTGGATCAACACGGTGGGGACGACCAAGCTCGAGAAGATTACGGACAACGACGCCCAGGACATCTTCCCGATGTGGATTGGCAACGAGATCTACTACCTGTCCGACCGTGACCGCACGATGAACCTCTTCGTGTACGACACCCGCAGCAAGCAGAGCCGCAAGGTCACCAGCTTCACCGAGTACGACTGCAAGTTCCCGGCCCACAGCGCCGACGGTTTCGTCGTCTTCGAGAACGGCGGTTACATCTACAAATATGATGTCCGCAAAGGTGCGGCCGAGAAGGTTTCCATCCAGCTGGCCGACGACGATGTCTGGAGCCGCAGCGAGTACCGCAACGGCAACAATCTGTCCATCAGCGGCTACAGCCTTTCTCCGGACGGCAAGCGCGTGCTGATGGTCGCCCGCGGCGACATCTTCTCCCTCCCGGCGGAGAAGGGTCCGGTGGTGAACATCTCCCAGTCTCCCGATTCCCATGAGCGCGAGGCGGAATGGAGCCCGGACGGCTCCCGCATCGCCTGGATCTCCGACGTCTCCGGCGAATACCAGATCTACACCGCCCCGGCCGACAAGATGACCGAGGCGACCTGCCTTACCTCCTTCAAGGAGGGTTATCCGTCCAACCTCATTTGGAGTCCGGACGGCAAGAAGCTCTATTTCTCCACGCTCCACTGGGATGTGTGCGAACTGGATGTGGCGACCAAGGCGGTCAGCCGCATCATCGTGGGCGAGAACGCCGCCATCCGCGGCTTTGCCCTGTCGCCGGACGGCGCCTGGGCCGCCTATACTACCTCGCAGCCCAATTTCTTCAGCGCCGTGTATCTCTTCGACCTCAAGGCGCGCAAGAGCTATCCCGTGACCGACCGCTGGTACAGCGCTTCTTCGCCGCTGTTCTCCCGCGACGGCAAGTATCTGTTCTTCACCTCGTCCCGCGACTTCCGTTCGCAGTACTCCGACGTGGAGTGGAACGCCTCCTACACGGTCTCCGACTATGTGTTCATCCTCCCGCTCGCGAAGGAGACGCCGAACCCGCTGGTGATGGGCAATGACGAGTACGAGATCCCGGACCAAGCCCGGAATGATGGAAAAGGCGCCCAGAAAAACGATAAAGCCGCCCCTGCGGCGTCCACGCCGGTTACAAAGGTTGATGTGGACGGTCTCGGGCAGCGCGTCACGGCGCTCCCGCTGCCGGCCGGCCGCTATCGTTTGATGCTCGCCGACGGCGACAAACTGTATTACAGTTCTTTCGGCGGCGGGATGCCGGGAGCCGGCGGCCGCAGTGGAGCCGGGGTCAAGACCTTTGACCTGAAAACCCTTCAGACCGGCGACGGCCCCGCCGACATGCCGCTCACCCTCACGCCGGACGCCAAGAAGGCGCTGGTGCGCAGCGACGGGCAGTACAAGGTCGTCGCTTTCGGCGGCGGTCCTGCACGCGGCGGGGCGGTTCCGACCGGAGAGATGGACATGATGATCGACCACGAGGCGGAATGGGCCCAGATTTTCGACGAGAGCTGGCGCATCACCCGCGACAATTTCTACGTGGAGAACATGCATGGCGTGGATTGGGACCACATGCGTGAAAAATACGGCCAGATGGTGCCCTATGTGAAGCACCGCGACGACCTGACCTACCTCATCGGCGAGATGCTCGGCGAGCTCAGCATCGGCCACGCCTATATCACCTCGGGCGAGAGTCCGACGATCCCGCGCATCGCCACGGGCCTGCTGGGCGCACAGTACAGCAAGGACAAGCGCACGGGCGCGTTCAAGATCGAGAAGATCTTCCGCGGCGCCGACTGGGACGCCTCCCTGCGCAGCCCGCTGCGCACTCCCGGCGTGGATGCCAAAGTGGGTGAGTACATCGTGGAGGTGAACGGTACGCCGGCGAAGGATCTTCCCGATCCGGGCAAGGCCCTCATCGGCAAGGCCGGCAAGACCGTCTCCCTGAAGATCGCCGCCAACGCTTCCGGCAAGGACGCGCGTACCGTGTATGTCAAGCCGGTCTCCGACGAGTCGAACCTGGCATATTACGAGTGGGTCCAGACCAATATCGAGAAGGTGGACAAACTCTCCGGCGGACAGATCGGCTATATCCACATCCCTGACATGAGCACGGAGGGTCTGGACATGTTTACCAAGCTGTTCTATGCGCAGCTGGACAAGAAGGCCCTGATCGTGGATGACCGCATGAACGGTGGCGGCAATGTCTCCCCGATGATCCTGGAGCGCCTCCAGCGCGAGGTTTACCGGGTCAACATGTACCGCAACGGCGGTAACCAGCCCGTCCCGAACGAGACGTTCTATGGTCCGAAGGTCTGCCTGATCGACAAGTATTCCTCTTCCGACGGCGACCTCTTCCCGTACGGTTTCCGGCAGCTGGGCCTCGGCAAGCTGATCGGCACGCGTTCCTGGGGCGGCATCGTGGGCATTTCCGGCTCGCGCCAGTTCGTGGACGGCCAGGATATGCGCACTCCGTTCTTCACCTCCTATTCCACGGAGGGCGAATGGATCATCGAAGGCTACGGAGTGGATCCCGACATCGAGGTGGACATTAATCCCTTCGAGGACTGGCTCGGCCAGGATGCGCAGCTGGAGAAGGCCGTGGAATACCTCCAGGGCGAGTTGAAGAACTACAAGCCGCTCCCCGGCACTCCGGCCGCTCCGGACAAGAGCAAATAGCTCTCATCGCATGATCTCGTAGAGGCTTCGCCGGTCCAGGAAACGGTAAGAAGCGGCCTCGAGCAGGTGGGCGGGACGGATGTCGTCCGCCCCCTCGAGGTCTGCGATGGTGCGTGCGACCCGGATGATGCGGTAGTAGGCGCGCATCGAGAATCCCATCTTGGCCATGAGGCTCTCCAGCGTGGTCCGGCAGGCTTCGCTGAGGGGGCAGTGCCGTTCGATCTGTTTGATGGACATCTCCGCGTTGGTGGTGATCGCCTCGGCGGCGAAACGATGTTTCTGCGCGATGCGCGCTTTCAGCACGCGGGCCGCCACGGCTTCGCTGGGTTCGGCCTTCTGCGCCCGCACGATCCGGTCGGCGGGTACGCTGTGGAGCCAAAGCTGCAGGTCGATCCTGTCGAGAATCGGACCGGAGAGTTTCCCGAGGTAGTTCTGCCGCTGGGTCGGGGTGCAGGTGCAGCGGTCGCCTTCTCCATAATAGCCGCAGGGGCAGGGATTGGAGGCGGCCACGAGCATGAACGATGCCGGGAACTCCACCTTCGACTTCAGCCGGGAAATGCAGACATAACGGTCTTCGATCGGCCCCCGGAGGGCCTCGATGACCGATTTGGGCATCTGCCCGATCTCATCGAGAAAAAGTACGCCCGCATGGGCCAGGGAGACTTCCCCGGGGAGGATGCTGTCGCCGCCGCCCCCGCCGATGATGGCGGGCAGCGAGGCGGAGTAGTGCGGGGCGCGGAAAGGGCGGCGGCGGATGAGTCCTTCCTGCGGACTCCCCTTGCCGGCGACCGAATAGATCTTGCTCGCCACGAGCGCCTCTTCCTTGGTCATCGGCGGAAGGATTCCCGCCATGGCCCGTGCGAGCGAGCTTTTCCCGCTGCCCGGCGCACCGACCATGATGACGTTGTGCCCTCCGGAAGCGGCGATCTCGACGCCGCGCTTGGCTCCCTCCTGGCCGATGATGTCACGGAAGTCCATATCCCCTTCTTCGCGGGGTGCGTTCATCCGTGCACGGTGCGCTTTGAGATAGCGTTTCGTGTTCCAGACCAGCAGGTCCTGGCAGTCTTCGCTCCCTTCGAGGATACGTACCACGTCGGCCAGGCCTTCCACGCCGTAGATCTGCATCTCCTTGAAGCCGGAGGCCTCCAGGGCGGAGGCGTCAGGCAGGATGATGCCTTCGTAGCCCGCGTTGCGGGCCATCTCGGCGAAGGGGAGCGCGCCCGGAATCGGACGTACGCTTCCGTCCAGGCCGAGCTCGCCCATGAGGATGAAACGTCCGGCGCGCGGGAGTTCGCGCTGTTCCGAGGCGGCGATGATCCCGACGGCGATCGGGAGATCGTATCCGCTGCCGTTCTTGCGCAGGTCGGCGGGCGCGAGGTTGATGACGATCTTTTTGCCGGGAATATGGAAGCCCAGCGCTTCCAGGGCCGTGGTCGTTCGCAGCAGGCTCTCTTTGACGGCCACGTCGGCCAGGCCGACCAGGTGGATGCCGATCCCCCGGTCGATGTCGATCTCCACCGTCACTTCGACGGCGTCGATCCCGATGCATTTCGCACCATGAATGTGTGTCAGCATAGCAGTAGTATCATAGTTTTTCGTACCTTTGTCCGGTCATGTTGCAGCAGATATTCATCCCTTCCCTGAAGGAGCTGGATGCCGCCGCGGAGGAATTCCTGCGCCGGCTCGGCGACAGGCGCATCGTTGCCTTTCACGCTGCGATGGGTGCCGGCAAGACGACATTTACCACAGCCCTGTGCCGCCGCCTGGGGGTGTCCTCCGATGCGGTCAGTTCCCCGACATTCGCCATTGTCAACGAATACCGGACAGCGGCGGGAGACCCCGTGTATCATTTTGATTTCTATCGGATCGGCAGGTTGGAGGAGGCACTGGATATCGGGCTCTACGATTATCTCGACAGCGGGGCTCTCTGTCTGATGGAGTGGCCCGAGAATATCGAGCCTCTGCTGCCCGAGGAGACGCTCGTGGTGAGCATCACGGTGGGCCCGGACGGCTCCCGTACACTCAGTTGGCAGGAGGAGGACTGAGCTCCACCGCAAGGGCGCTGATATACCCGTTTACAGGGATTTCCCGTCGCTGCGTCCCCCAAAGGACATGCGGAGGGAACGCGGTGTCCAGCGGCGTCAGTGCAAGAACGAGCCGTCCGCCGGATACGGTGGCGCAGGTCGGACAGAAAAAGCGCGCGGGGACCTCGCTGGCGCCGGAGCCGCCCGGGCCGTACCATCGGACACCGCCTTCGGCATCCGCCTCGACGGCAAACGTCCCTTCCGGACTGTAATAGATGGTGGCTTCTTTCCGGCATAAAAGCCGGGGGAACGTGTCGTCGGGCATGGCCATCCAGCCGGAAAAGCCCCAAGGACGATCGGCCGTGAAATAGCCCGTGACGATGTCCCCTGCCGGATGGATCCAGAGGCGTCCGTCCTGCAGGTGAAAGCCGGGGAGGTCTGCCTGGAGCAGGTGTTCTTGTCCGTCGCGGAGCTTGCAGTCGGGGAAGGTACGGCCGGGTGCCTGCCTTGCCAGGAGATCCGGCTTCCCATCCCGCACGCCGCATATTTCCGCGCCGTCCCTGTAGCAGAAGACAAGGGCCCCGCCGTCCCGGTACAGGGCTCCGGTCGGGGCATAGGAAGGATCGGACAGGTCTCCGAACGGGGTGCCCGAACCGCTCTCCATCAGGACGATACCGTTTTTTCGATAACTGAAACCCGACCCCGAAGTCTTTCGTGACAGGGTGTAGACATTATTTCCGTCGGGCAGCAGCCCGACGAGGAATTCCCGCCCGTCGAAACGGAAGAGCTCCTCTCCGTCCCGCCCCACGCGGGTCTGCCCGCCGCACATGCGTTCGGTATACAGATGTCCGCCGATGAGGTGATGCCGGTCCGGATCGGGGCTGAAGCAGGCTTCCGCGTCCCACGCGAGGGTCAGCACGGGGACCTCGTCCCGGTAGAGGATCAATTCGAAGGGGACGGAGCCATAGGCGCTGTCGCGCTGCCAGTCGTAGTCGTCCGGGAAACGGACGGCCGAAAGATACAGGACCGTGTCCGGAGTCGCGGGGGGCGGAGCGGGTGTGTCGTGAACGGGAAAAGTGCCGGAACCGGCGCCGGTGTCCGGGCGGCGGCGGTCCCCGCCGGAAGGCGGCTCATCCATGGGGGAACAGGCGGCCAGGATGCCGCCCAGAAGCAGAAACAGGACGGAGAGGTTTCTCATAGTCTTTTTTTCTGCAAAGAAGCGAAAAAAACAAAAGCCCCGCGATCAGAATTGTATCTTTTCGCGGGGCTGTTCGTCACAAAAATACGTTTTTTTCAGTTTTTGGTTTTTTATCTGCCGAAATTGAAGCGTACACCTGCGTCGAAACTCAGCAGGAAGGGCTTCTCGGTCCGGATGCTCTTGGGTTGGTTGCCAGGGAAATAATAGTTGACCCCGGGATCGAAGTAAAGGCCGACCCGGCGGGTCAGGCGGAACTCGACGCCCAGGCCGCCTCCGGCGGAGAACTGCGGTCCGCTGACGGGATAGCTCTTCACGATGTCGGGGTTGGAGAACAGGCGGTATTGGTTGGATACGCAGTACTCGATCTCACCGCCGCCATAGACATAGAAGTCGATCTTGCCGGAGGAGATGATATCGTAGTAGAGCTTGACCGGGATGCCGAGATAGTGCATCGTGTGGGAGACGCTTCCGGACACATCCTGATAGCTTCCCGCGAAGGTGCGGGTCAGCAGGGAATAATCCAGACCGGTCCCCAGGGACAGGCGGGGGGTCAGATGGAAGCGTGCGCCGATGCCGACGGTGAAGGGGATGCCGTAGGACGAAGCGCCCTGCTCGGTAAAGCCGCTGGGCTCGCCCGGAGCCATGAAGGCGCCCCGGAAAGTCCGGCGGAAGTCCGGGTCGTTGCTGCCCAGGGTCCCCTGGGCGTAGAGATCGAACCCGGAGGTCTTTTGCCGTCCGGCAGGGACGGAAGGCTCGGAGAACGGATCGGCGGACGGGCTTGTCTGACGTCCGCTGCGGGGGGCCGGGGTGCGCTTTGCCGGAGCGGAACCGGCAACGGCTCCGGACGGATCCGCCTGCCCGTCAGAGGCGTCGGAGACGGAATCCGCGCTGGGCGCCGGTGCCTCCGCGGCGGGGGACTCCGTCGCGGAGGTAGTCGGCGCGGCTGCCCGCTTCGCCGGAGCATTCCGGCGGGCGGGAAGGGTGGCGGCTGCCACTTCAGCCGCTTCCTGGGCCGTGGCGGCCGCCGGTGCCTCGACTGGGATATCGATATCGGCACCGGCAGGTTCGCCGGCCTGGGCAAGCATTGCTTGCTCCTGGTTATAATAATTGGTTGGAATTGAGTGGCGTGTACCGGTGAAGAAAAGGCCGGCGGCGATGGCTGCCGCCGCTGCGAGCGACATCCCGGCCCATTTCATCCAGCCCCAGGGGCTGGCAACGGGTGCGGCATCGGCGTCCAGACGGGCGGATACACCCTTCCAGACGCGGCGAGGCGCTTTCACCTCCGCATCTTCAAGCATCGAGCGCAACTGTGCGTCGAAGTCCCTGGAACGGTTATCCTGCATCTTAATACCTTTCTTTGATCTTGGTTTGCAACAGCACCCGCGCCCGCTGTAACTGGGAACGCGACGTAGTCTCGGAAATCCCCAGGGTCTCGGCGATCTCCTTGTGTGAATATCCTTCTATGACATACATGTTGAAGACCGTCCGGAAACCGGGGGGAAGGGCGGCGATCATCTTCATCAGATCGTTGTAGCCGATCTTTTGGATGGCGTTCGGATCGTCGCTGGTGATATTCCATGCGGCATCCACGTCTTCCGTGTTCTTGAGCGCGTCCTTCTTTCTGAGGCTCATCAGTGCAGTGTTCACAAAGATCTTGCGGGCCCAGCCTTCGAAGGAGCCTTCTCCCGAATAGCTGTCCAGTTTGGAGAAAAGGGTCACAAACCCATCCTGGAGGATGTCCTCCGCGGCATCCCGGTCCCCCATGTAGCGCAGGCAAACTGCGAACATCTTGGAGGACAGGAGGTCATAGATGGCTTTCTGGCTGCGGCGGTCGCCGCACTTTGCCCCTTCGATCCATTCTGCTTCCCGAGTGTTAAGATGCTTCTTGTTTTTGAAAAGTTGCATCCTGTTGCCCGAAAATTTTTTTTCATGCGAAAATAGCCAATTTTTCTCATAAAAATGTATATTTTTGTGTTCACGATGCGTAGGCTCTTTGCATATCTGCTTCTGCTTCTGCCCGTCTGCGGGCTGCAGGCGCAGGTCCCCGGCGGCACGGAAGCATTCCTGCAGGCTGCGGCCGTTTATGCCGAAGGGAACTATGCCGCCGCCCGCGAATTGCTGCGCCCGCTCCACGCCCAGGATCCCGATGACGATGCCGTCAACTATTATCTCGGCCTTTCCGAACTGGCCCTGAGGGACCTCGATGCTGCGGAGGAGCATTTGAACGCCGCCGTCACGGCGGACTCTACCAATACCTGGTATATCTATGCCCTGGCTTCGCTGTATGATTCCAAGGGAGACCAGGTCCTGGCGGGCGAGCTGGTCGAGAAACTGATCAAAATGTCCCCGGCGCTGTACAACAATCCCAATACGCTCTCCATGGTGGCCGATGCGAAGGTGGTCGCCCGGCAGGACGAGGCAGCGCTGTCGTACTACAACCAGGCCCTCGAGATGGAACCCGGCTATGTCCCGGCCCAGCTCGGGCGTACGGAGCTCCTCCGCCGGATGGGCAATTTCCCGGCGTTCTTCACGGGGCTGGAGGAGTTCATCCGCAACGAAGCGGTGCGGCCGGAGATCAAGAGCAACTATCTGACCGCCCTGATGGACAACATCGACTCTCCGTTCTACTGGGTCTGGGGCGACACGATCAACCGCCTGGTGGACCTGGACCGGGAGATCCATCCGGAAGATTACGATATCCAGATGCTCAAGCTCCGCATGCTCTACATCAAGCAGGACTGGGATGCGGTGATCGGGCAGTGCGATGTCCTCGCGGACCTGGGCCGCGCGCAGGGCGATGCTTCGCGCATCGCGGAGGCGCTCTCCATCAAGGGCGACGTCCAGTACCAGGAGCTGGGAGACAGCAAACAGGCCTATGCGACCTACGAGGAAGCCCTCGCCGCGGATCCCGACCGCACCTCGGTGCTCAACAACTACGCCTACTATCTTTCGCTGGAGCACAGGAAGCTCCGGAAGGCGCTCAAGATGAGCCGCCGCACCGTGGAGCTCGAGCCCGACAACGCGACCTACCTTGACACCTACGGCTGGCTGCTGTACCTGCTCCGCAAGCCCAAGGAGGCCAAGCCTTACTTCAAGCATGCCATGCTCTACGGCGGCAAGGACAGCGCCGTGGTCCTGGAGCACTATTCCAAAGTGCTCGAAGCCCTTGGCGAGACGGACCTTGCCACGTACTACAGGAATCTCTCCGAGCAGAAGAGCAAATGACGCGCCCGCTGTGCATACTGGCGGCCGCCGCCGTCCTGCTGCACGCCGCTGCGGCGCTGCATGCGCAGGACACCGCCGTCCAGGAATCACGCCGCGCCGCGCTTCAGAAGGAGATCGCCCAGCTGGAGCAACAGATCGAAGAGAACGCCGCCAAGAGCAGCAACGCCCTCAATGAGCTGACCCTCGTGCGCCGTCAGGTGGCTGCGCGGCGCAGTCTCGTGCAGGAGAGCGAGCGGGAGGTGGCGCGGCTGCGCGACACCATCTCCGTGCGGCAGGCGGAGGCCGGCCGGCTCCAGCGGCGCCTGGAGACGATGGAGGCGTATTTCCATCGCCTGGTCCGGAACGCCTACAAGAACCGGGACACCCATCTGTGGTACTCCTATCTCTTGTCCAGCAAGGACCTCGGGCAGGCCTCCCGGCGTTATGCCTACCTGCGGGACCTCTCCGGCCAGATGAACTCGCAGGCCCGCAGGCTCAAGGAGCTGCGGACGGCGCTCGACGAGGAGCTGGTGCGGCTTTCCGCCCTCCGAAAGGAAGCGGAAGACATCCGCGCGGCGCGTGAAAAAGAGCTGCAGGACCTCCGGTCCGTAGAACAGCGCTCCGACAGGCTGGTGGCCAGCCTGCAGAAAGACAAGGCGAAATACCAGCAGCAGTTGGAGACGAAGCGCAGGCAGGTGGAAGCGTTGAACCGTGAGATCGAGCGCATTATCGCGCAGGCCATCGAAGAGGCGCGCAAGAAGGAAGAAGCCGCCAATGCCGCCAGGAAGAGCGGCGACAAGGAGACGAAAACCGCCGATGTCAGACTGGCCGGCGAATTCGCGGCCAATAAAGGCAAACTCCCCTGGCCGGCCGACGGACCGGTCGTGGAGGGTTTCGGCCAGCACCACCATCCCGTTTACACGACGCTCGTCATGCCGGCCAACAACGGCGTCAATATCAGTCTGTCTTCCGAGGCGGAGATTCTCGCCGTATACGACGGCGAGGTCAAGCGCGTCATCGTAATGCCCGGCTATGGCCGCTGTGTGCTGGTGGAGCACGGGACCTACTTCACTTTCTATTGTAAACTGCGCGACGTGGCCGTCAAGTCCGGCGACAAGGTCAAGACCGGACAGTTGCTGGGCCACGTGGACACGATCGACGGCCAGACCCAGCTGCACTTCGAGGTCTGGAAAGAAAAGACACCGGAAGACCCGGAGACCTGGCTCAGGAAAAAATAACGGCTCAGGCGACCACCCACACGAGGACGTGACGGTCGAAAGTCATGTATTCGAGATCATACTCTTCTTCGAAGCCGTCCTTGTCGGTGAAGGTGGCTTCCAGTTCGCCCTCGCCGCGCATCCGGAAGTCCTCGATCTCGATCTGCTCGGCGAAATCGACGCCGTACTGCGACAGCATCTTGTAGACGGCCTCCTTGGCGCACCAGTAGATGGCAAGCTGTTCGTTCCGCTGCTCCTCGTCGATCTCTTCGACCTCTTCGATTTCGTCTTCCGAAAGGGCTTTTTTCTTGACGGCCGAGAAATCGCGGTCGAGCGATTCGCAATCGATGCCCACCTCGTCCGTGGGGTTGAGGATGACGGCGACGTAGCGGTTGGTGTGCGTGATGCTGATATTGATGGCGGAGTTCTCGATGTACGGCTTGCCGTTGTCGTGGTGGCTCAAGTACACCTTCTCTTCGAAAAGCGCGTCCAGAAGGCACCGGACGGCCAGTTTCTGCTTGCGCAGGGATTCACTCTTGATGTAGGAAATTTCCTCCAGTTCATCGGAGGGCACTGATGAGAGCGCGCGAAGTTCTTCTTCGGTCTCCGAAATCTGCCAGACCCCTACCCGCGAGTGGTAGTCGTCGTCCAGATCCTTGATGAGATATAGGGCCATAAATACTTTATAACATCGCAAAGATAATGATTTTTTGTATATTTGCGCGGTTTTTTCAAAGACGTCAATTAAACAACCAATATGAATTACCTTTCTAATGAGAAATTGGTCATCGTCGGCGCGGCCGGTATGATTGGTTCCAATATGGCCCAGACAGCGTTGATGCTGAAGCTTACACCGAACGTGTGTCTGTACGATGTGTACGAACCCGGCCTTCGCGGTGTCGTCGCCGAGATGGACCACTGCGCCTTCGAAGGAGCCAACATCACGTGGACGACGGATCCGGCCGTGGCGTACAAGGATGCCAAATACATTATCTCCTCCGGAGGTGCACCCCGTAAGGAGGGTATGACCCGCGAGGACCTGCTCAAGGGCAACTGCCAGATTGCCGAGAATTTCGGCAAGGATGTCAAGAAATACTGCCCGGATGTCAAGCACATCGTGGTGGTCTTCAACCCGGCGGACCTTACCGGTCTGGTGGTCCTGCTCCACTCCGGCCTCAAGCCCGAGTGCGTGACCACGCTTGCCGCCCTCGACTCCACCCGTCTCCAGGAGACGCTCGCCCTGACCTTCGGCGTCCAGCAGAGCAAGGTGACGGGCGCCTACACTTACGGTGCCCACGGCGAGGTGATGGCCGTCTTTACCTCGAGGGCCCTCATTGACGGGAAGCCGATGTCCGAGATCCCCCTTTCGCCTGAAATGTGGGAAATGATCAAGCACAAAACCGTCCAGGGCGGTTCCAACATCATCAAGCTTCGCGGCCGCAGCTCTTTCCAGAGTCCGGCCTACAATGCCGTCAAGATGATCGAGGCGGCGATGGGCGGAGACAAGTTCACCTGGCCGTCCGGCTGCTATGTCAACAACAAGTTTTACAAGAATGTCATGATGGCCATGCCGTCGGTGATCGATGCGGAGGGCGTCCATTTCTCGGAGCCTGTCGGAACCGTCAGCGAACTGGCCGAGCTCCAGGCTTCCTACGAGCACCTCTGCGCCATGCGTGACGAGATCATCGAACTCGGGATCATCCCGCCGGTTTCCGATTGGAAGAAGTGCAACCCGAACCTTTAGTCGGGGTGAAAAGACTCGAACTTTCGACCCTCTGGTCCCAAACCAGATGCGCTAGCCAACTGCGCCACACCCCGGAAATATCTGCAAAGATAGTTTCCCCGCGGTTATAAAGCAAACCTTTGTGCCATGATTATCGACGCGCGTGATATCCGTAAAAGCTTCGGGTCCCTGGAGGTCCTGAAGGGGATAGATTTCACCGCCGAAGCGCACGAGGTCGTGTCGATCATGGGCGCTTCCGGTGCCGGCAAGTCCACCCTCCTGCAGATTCTCGGTACCCTGTCCACGCCGGACAGCGGGAGCCTGCGCCTGGACGGGGTGGATGTCCTGCATCTGCAGGGCGATGCGCTGGCCGCCTTTCGCGGACGGAGGATTGGTTTCGTCTTCCAGGCGCACCACCTGCTGCCGGAGTTTTCCGCGGAGGAGAACGTGATGATCCCCGCGCTGATTGCCGGGGCTTCCGCGAAAGACGCCCGTGCGAAGGCCGTCCGCCTGTTGGGCGAAGTGGGTCTGGAGGCGCGCCTGGACCACAAGCCTTCCGAACTGTCCGGCGGCGAACAGCAACGCGTCGCCATCGCACGGGCCCTGGTCAACGACCCCGCCGTGCTCTTCGCCGACGAGCCCACCGGCAATCTGGATTCCGTGACCAAACAGGAGATCCACCGCCTGCTGTTCTCACTGCGCGAGCGTCTCGGACAGACCATCATCATCGTGACGCACGACCCGCAGCTGGCGGGCCTGTGCGACCGCAGCCTCACGATGAAAGACGGACAGTTCGTCTAAAATGGAGTGGCTGCAGAGTCTGGGTCTGTTCGGCCTGTTCCTGGGGAGTGCGCTGGCCGCGTCCATTTTTCCATTCAGTTCGGATGCGCTGTATATCGCCATCCTGGCGGCGACGAAGAATCCCGTCGGCTGCCTGGTCGCCGGCACGGCCGGAAGCTGGGCCGGGAGCCTTTTCACCTATTGGCTGGGCTGGCTGGGCAAATGGGAATGGATTGAGAAGTGGTTCAAGGTAAGCCACGAGAAACTCGAAAAGCACCAGCAATCCGTACAGAAATATGGCGCCTGGCTCGGCTTGGTGAGCGGCGTGCCCGTGATCGGGGATGTGCTGGTGCTGGCGCTGGGTTTCTACCGCACGCAGCCTTTCTGGACCTTCGTCCTGCTGCTGGTCGGCAAAATCGTCCGCTTCCTGGTCTGGAACCTGGTTGTCGGCGCGATCTAGATAAAAACGATGATATAATAGAGCATCACCGCCGAGGCGATGAGCTTGATCCCCGTGCCCGACAGGAAGCCCAGGAAGGCGCCGAGCGAGGCTTTGAGGGAGGAGCCGGCGCCCTTGCCGGCGAAGAGGAACTCAAAGGCGAAGGCACCCAGCAGCGAGGTCACGATCATACCGAAAGGCAGGGGAAAGATGAGCCCCGCAAAGAGGCCGAGAATGGCACCCCAGGAGGCATATTTGCTGCCGCCGGTCAGTTTGGTGAACCAGGCCGGAACGATATAGTCGATCACCGTGACCAGGACCGTCACCCCCAGCAGGACGAGCAGAAGCGTCAATGACATCGGTTCCCCGGCTCCGTTCGTCCCTTTCAGGAAATACATGATCAGGATCCCCAGCCAGCTGATCGGCGGACCGGGAATGCCGGGCACGATGCTGCCGATGATGCCGATGACTCCGAGAAGGATGGCCAGGATGATCAGGACGACGTGCATGGCTAGAACAGGAATCCGGCCCCGACCGAGAACGTGTTGACATGGATCTCCTGCTCGGGAATCAGGCGGCTCACCCCCATCGCGTAGCTGACGCGGAGCTGGATCGCCTGGGCGATGGTCACGGCGCTGCCTACGTTCCACTGGAGATTGACCCGGGTCAGCGGGTGCATCAGGTCCGTTTCATCCTTGGTCGTGACGAACGTGTTCTTGCTGTATAGGTTGCCGGCCACGCCGACGTTCAGCACGGGGCCGGCGAAGAAACTTGCCATCATGGAAGGGGAGAGCTCGAAGGTGTATTTCACGTCCATGGGCACGGACAGGTAATGCATCTTGATATACTTGGGTTTGACATTGTTGCCGTTGCGCCCGGACTGGTAGTAGAACAGGACGGAGGGCTCGAAGGTCAGTCCTGCCAGGGCGGAGAAATAGAACTCGTGGCTGACCCCGGCATAAAAGCCGTTCAGCGCATGGGAACTCAGGAAATTGGAGCAATCCGTCCCGTTGAAAGAAACCGCGGCGTAGCCCATGCCGGCATTCCATTCCGACTGCGCGTAGGCGGCCTGTCCGCCCAGCAGGGCGGTGAAAGCCAGAAGAATCAGAATCTTTTTCACGTCAATTTCAGTTAAACCAATCGCAAAAATACAAAAAAATACGGAACTTTGCGGAGAGATGTCCTCATTTACCGAAACCATCCTCTCGTGGTACGACGCCAACGCCCGGGACCTTCCCTGGCGCCGCACGCACGATCCATACGCCATCTGGCTGAGCGAGATCATCCTTCAGCAGACGCGGATCGCGCAGGGACGCGCCTACTGGGAGCGTTTCATGGCCGCCTTTCCCCGGGTGGAAGCGCTTGCGGCTGCAAGCGAGGACGAGGTGCTGCGTCTCTGGCAAGGCCTGGGGTATTACAGCCGGGCCCGCAATCTGCACGCCGCGGCGAAGCAGATCGCAGCGCTGGGCCGTTTCCCGGACACGCCGGAGGGGATCCGCGCCCTCAAGGGAGTCGGTGACTATACCGCCGCGGCCATCGGCTCCATCGCCTTCGGCCTTCCCGTCGCCGTCGTGGACGGCAATGTCTATCGCGTGCTGGCGCGTCATTTCGGCGTGGAGACCCCGGTAGGCTCCACGGCTGCCCGGAAGGAGTTCACCGCCCTGGCACAGTCGCTGCTTCCCCCCGGCCGGCCGGGCGATTTCAACCAGGGGATGATGGATTTCGGCGCCATGCAATGCACCCCCGCGTCGCCGGCCTGCCTGCTCTGTCCGCTCGCACCCACCTGCGCTGCGCTTGCGTCCGGCACCGTGGACCGCCTGCCCGTCATGCAGAAGGCGGCCGCCGTGCAGACGCGGCGCTTCGACTATATCTACCTGCGCTGGCAGGGCCGCACCGCCATCCGCAGACGCGGCCCCGGGGATATCTGGCAGGGGCTCTACGAACCCATCGTTTTTGACAGGGGGACGCTTCCCCCCGACCCCCTCGGCCGTTTCGCTCCGACGGCCCCGGAAACAGAGAGCAGCACCGGGCCCGTTTGCGCCCCGGAGCCGCGACCGCAACTGTTGAACGCCGGCGTGAGGCATCAGCTGACGCACCGGACGCTGCTGGTGGATTTCTACTTATGGGAACCGGCGGCGGAGCCGGTCCTGCCGGAAGGCTATTTCTGGATCGAAGAGCCGGAGCTCGACCGTTACGCCAAGCCCCGGCTCTTCGAGCTGCTGCTTGCAGCGCTTACGAATCCAGCTTGAGCACGGCCATGAAGGCGCTCTGCGGCACCTGGACGGTGCCGATCTGGCGCATGCGTTTCTTGCCTTCTTTCTGCTTCTCAAGGAGCTTGCGCTTACGCGTGACATCGCCGCCGTAGCATTTGGCGGTCACGTCCTTGCGCACCTGCCGCACCGTCTCGCGGGCGATGATCTTGGCGCCGATGGCGGCCTGGATGGGAATGTCGAACTGCTGCCGCGGGATGAGGTCCTTGAGCTTCTCGCACATCTTGCGTCCGAAGGTGTAGGCGTTGTCTTCGTGGATGAGCGTGGAGAGGGCGTCGGCCGGATCGCCGTTCAGCAGGATGTCCAGCTTGACGAGGCGCGCCGGGCGGAAACCGGTCACATGGTAGTCGAAGGAGGCATAGCCCTTGGAGATGGTCTTGAGCTTGTCGTAGAAGTCGAACACGATCTCCGACAGGGGCATGTCATAGGTCAGCTCCACGCGCTCGGCAGTGATATAGTGCTGGCCGACCAGCGCCCCGCGGCGGTCCATGCAGAGCTTCATGATGGGGCCGAAGAATTCCGACTTGGAGATGATCTGCGCCCGGATATACGGCTCTTCGATATGGTCGATGAGCGTCTGGGGCGGCAGTCCGGAGGGGTTGTGAACATCCATCACTTCCCCCTGCGTCGTATATACCTTATACGAGACGTTGGGCACCGTGGTGATCACGTCCATGTCAAACTCGCGGAAAAGCCGCTCCTGCACGATTTCGAGGTGGAGCAGCCCGAGGAAACCGCAGCGGAAGCCGCTGCCGAGGGCGAGCGAGCTCTCCGGTTCATAGACAAAAGATGCGTCGTTGAGCTGGAACTTCTCCAGCACGGCGCGCAGCTCCTCGAACTTGTCGGCCTGCACCGGGTACATGCCCGCGAAGACCATGGGCTTGACTTCCTCGAAACCGGCGATCGCCTGGGCGCAGGGGCGCGCCACATGCGTGACCGTGTCGCCCACCTTGACCTCGGTGGCGCTCTTGATGCCCGTGATGACGTAGCCCACGTCGCCGCAGCCGATGCCGGCAGTGGGCGTGAGCTTCATCTTCAGGATGCCGACCTCCTCCACTTCGTAGTCCTGCCCGGTGGCGAAGAACTTAACCTTGTCGCCCTTGCGGATGGAACCGTTCTTGATTTTGAAATAGGCGATCACGCCGCGGAAGGAGTTGAACACCGAATCGAAGATGAGCGCCTGGAGCGGCGCTTCCGGATCGCCCTGCGGCGCCGGAATCCGCTCCACGATGGCGTCGAGAATCGGCGCCACGCCCTCTCCCGTACGGGCTGAGACTTTGAAAATCTCTTCAGGAGCACAGCCCAGCAGGTCGCAGATTTCGTCGGTGACGACCTCCACCTGCGCGGATTCCATGTCGATCTTGTTGAGCACAGGGATGATCTCCAGGCCGTGGTCGATGGCCATGTAAAGGTTGGAGATGGTCTGCGCCTGGACGCCCTGCGAGGCGTCCACGACGAGCAGGGCCCCTTCGCACGAGGCGATGGAGCGGGACACCTCGTAAGAGAAGTCCACGTGGCCCGGCGTGTCGATGAGGTTGAGTTTGTAGGTCTCTCCCTGGTACTGATGCGTCATCTGGATCGCATGGCTCTTGATCGTGATGCCCTTTTCTTTCTCCAGGTCCATGTCGTCCAGGACCTGGTTCTCCATGTCGCGCGCTCCCAGGGTCTGCGTAAGCTCCAGCAGACGGTCGGCCAGGGTGCTCTTGCCGTGGTCGATGTGGGCGATGATGCAAAAGTTGCGGATGTGGCGCATCGGGATCAGAAGAGCTTGTTCACCTGCTCGCGGACATTTTCGGCGGTGTAGCCGAGTTTCTCGTCGAGCACCTTGTAGGGGGCGGAGAATCCGAAGGATTCGAGACCCCAGACGCTGCCTTCCGCCTCGGGGACGAGGCCCTGCAGGGTGACGGGCAGGCCGGCGGTAAGGCCGAACTTCCTGACGCCGGCAGGCAGGACGCGCTGCTGGTACTCCTTGCTCTGGCTGCGGAAAAGACCCTCGGAGGGGACGCTCACCACGCGGACCTTCCTGCCGTCGGCGCGCAGCAGCCGGGCACCGGCCTCCAGGGTGGAGACTTCGGAGCCGGAAGCCACGAGGATGACCTCGGGATCGGCGTCGGAGCCGGCCACGATGTAGCCGCCTTTGGCCACCTGGCCGTAGTCATTGCCTTCGGGCAGGTTGGCGATGTTCTGGCGGGAAAGGATGAGGGCCGTCGGGGTGGCGGTGTTGGCCATGGCCAGCGCCCAGGCCCCGGTGGTCTCTTTCGCATCTGCGGGACGCAGCACCAGGACGGAATTCCGGCCGTGGTGGTTTTTGAGTTTCTCCATCAGGCGGATCTGGGCCTCCTGCTCGACGGGCTCGTGGGTGGGGCCGTCTTCGCCCACGCGGAAAGCGTCGTGGGTCCAGATGAACTTGACGGGCAACTCCATCAGGGCTGCCATGCGGACGGCCGGCTTCATGTAGTCGGAAAAGACGAAGAAGGTGCCGCAGGCGGGGATGACGCCGCCGTGCAGGGCCATGCCGATGCAGCAGCAGGCCATCGTGAGTTCGGCGACGCCGGCCTGCAGGAAGGCGCCGGAGAAGTCGCCGGCCTGGAAGGCGTGGGTCTTCTTGAGGAAACCGTCGGTCTTGTCGGAATTGGACAGGTCGGCGGAGGCACAGACCATATTGGGGACCTGCTCCGCAAGCGCGGACAGGCAGGCGGCACTGGCGGAGCGGGTGGCGTCATTGTCTTTCTGGACGACTTTGCTCCAGTCGATCTCCGGAGCCTTGCCGCTGAACCACCCGGCCAGCTCTGCGGCTTTTTCCGGGTTGGCGAGCGCCCAGACTTTCTCCTCGGCGTAGCGCGCGGCCACGATGCCCTTCAGCTCTTCGGCGCGCCGGGTATAGAGCTCTTTGACGTCGTCGAAGATGACGAAAGGATTATCCGGGTCGCCGCCCAGGTTCTTGACGGTATTCCTGTAGGCGTCGCCGCCGAGCGGAGCGCCGTGGGTCTTGCAGTTGTGCTCGTAGCTCGAACCGTCCTCCTTGAGGGCTCCCTTGCCCATGATGCATTTGCCGATGATGAGGGCGGGTTTGCCGCTGACGGCCTTGGCTTTCTCGATGGCGGTGCGGATCTGCGCGGCGTCGTTGCCGTCGATCTCCTGCACGTCCCAGCCCAAAGCGCGGTACTTGGCGGCGGTGTCTTCGTTCATGACGACCTTCGTCTCCGTAGAGAGCTGGATGTCGTTGGAATCGTAGAACATGATCAGGTTGTCCAGGCCCAGCGTACCGGCGATGCGGGCGGCTCCCTGGGAGATCTCCTCCTGCACGCCGCCGTCTGAGATATAGGCGTAGACGGTCTCTTTGGCAAAGGCCGGGTTGCCCGTGCGGGCTGCGAGGAACTTGGCCGCGATGGCGGCGCCGACGGCATAGGCGTGGCCCTGGCCGAGGGGACCGCTGGTGTTCTCGATGCCGCGGACGATGTCGAACTCGGGGTGTCCCGTGGTCGGGGAGCCCCACTGGCGCAGGTTGGCGAGCTCCTCGAGGCTGTATTTGCCGGTCAGGCACAGCTGGCCGTAGAGCATGGGGGCCATGTGGCCGGGGTCGAGGAAGAAACGGTCCCGGCCGGCCCAGGTCGGGTTCTCCGGGTCGTATTCGAGGTATTCGCTGTAAAGTACGTTGATGAAGTCGGCGCCGCCCATGGCGCCGCCGGGATGACCGCTCTTGGCCTTTTCGACTGCACTGGCAGCGAGGATGCGGATGTTGTCCGCCGCGTGGTTGAGAACGCTGATTGAATTTTTCATTCCGTATGGTTTTGGCTTATGTTCCGTAAGTCCACAAAGATAGCAATTAATTTGTGCAGGACAATACGTGTCGTCAATGTCCGCTTTTCGCGGACATTGACAGCAGGCTGCAGGATCAGGAGCGTTGCTTACAGCAACCCCCGGCGGGTCACCTCTGCGATCAATGCGGGGGAAGTGTGGACGTCGAACTCGGAAAAATGCTGATTGTTTATCGTGTCATCCGCACGACGATGGACAGGGGCAGGGCTTTGCCGAACTTGTCGTTCAGCGCCAGCTCGCCACGCTCGACCGTCCCGACGGGCATCGCCTGGCGGACGAGCGTTTCGCCCAGAAGGGCGGAATACCCGTTGGAATAAAGGTTGAGCACCAGGAAAGCATCCTGCGGACTCAGGATATCCCCCACGGTGCGGAGCATGTCGAAGAGACACTCGTCGAGCTTCCATTTTTCGCCGTCCGGGCCGTGGCCATAGGCCGGAGGGTCCAGGATGATGCCGTCGTAACGGTTGCCGCGGCGCGCCTCGCGCCGGGCGAATTTCATCGCGTCCTCCACCACCCAGCGGATGCCGTCGAGGCCGCTGTGCTCCATGTTGCCGCGGGCCCAGGTGACCACCTGACGGACGGAGTCCAGATGCGTCACATCGGCCCCGGCGGCCTTCGCGGCCAGCGACGCCGCACCGGTGTAGGCAAAAAGGTTGAGCACGCGGGGGGTGCGGCCTTTCGCGGCCAGCGCACGCGTCTGCCGGTAGATATAATCCCAGTTCGGCGCCTGCTCGGGAAACACGCCGACGTGCTTGAAAGAAGTCAGCCCGAGGCGCAAGTCAAGACTTGCGCCTCGCCCTGTCGGGCTTGTTTCACGGGGGGCGCCCCCCCCGAAACCCCCTGAGTCGCTGCGCTCCGACGCCAGCGTATACCGGATCCACCACTGGTCGTCCATCTTCTTCAGGCGGTTCCAGGTGCCGCTGTCCTCCTTGCCGGCCTTGCCGAATCCGGCGCCGGGCGTAAAGGTCGTGTGCGCAAGCCTGCGCCACTCCGTCTCGGGGAGCGATTTGTCCCAGAGGGCTTTGGGTTCGGGCCGCGACAGGACATAGGCGCCGAAGCGCTCGAGTTTCTCACCCGCGCCGCTGTCGAGCAGTTCGTAATCTTTCCAGCCGGATGAAGGGAATTCTGTCATGGAATCTTCCTTTTATGAGGCGTCCAGCGCAGCGGAGGCACCGTCCACCAGGGCCACGAGAGAATCGGTGAGCATTTTGGCCAGTTCCGTGTCGCCGCCCTGCTTCATCACGTCGCTGAGGAAATAGATGTACTGGCCCACCATTTCGAACTCGTCCCGGGCCCACTCATAGAACTCGATATAGAATTTCGCACTTTGCAGCAGTTCCGGTCCAAGCTGTCCGGCAAGCTGGCGGGCCTTGTCCGGCTGACCCAGTTTGTAGTAGTCCTCAATCATCAGGACGACCATGTAGTCGTTGCCGGAGAAGCCCAGGGGGATGGTCTCCAGCGGATAGTGCTGCATCACCTCGACGGCCTTGTCGACCATTTCCAGCGCCCGGTCGTTCTCTCCCGCCCGCATGAAGGCGTCGGCGCAGGTGACGAACATCCCCCGGAGGGACATGACCCCGAGATGCGTGTACATGTTCTGGTAATCGATGAAATAGTCGTCCCGTGCGACCGCATCGAAGCTGTACACTTCCGTCATCAGGCGGTAGAGTTCATCCGTGTTCACGAAACCCGCCTCGGTGCTGGTGGTCTTGTTCTTGATTGGCACGAACTTGAAGGAATAGCCACAGTATTCCAGGTACTCCTTGATGCCGACGTTGAGGTCGCCGCCCATGTTGAGCACGTGCAGCGGGCGGTCCCACTGGTAGCCGTCAAGCAGGTCGAGCAGGAACAGTTCGGGCTTGCTGATATAATCCTTGTCCGGGGAGATCGTCAGCACGATCGACTCCGGGATCATGTCTGCGTATTTCGCATCCATGATGCCGTATTTGATGACGTTTTCCTTGTTGACCGGCACCACGATCTTGCGCGAAGGGATGTAGTCCACCTTGCGGCCGCTGGTCATCGGGGCCTTGGCCTGGGGGTGCCGGAAGACGGCCATCACGTCCGAAATGAGCATTTCGCGCTCCTGCGTGTCATAGATCGGAATCCATTCGTTGGTCCCGTACAGGTATTGCTCCGGTCCCACCGTAAGCGGCAGCGGCGCGGATTCGTTGACCGCCCACTTCATCTGGTCGATGTGCCAGTCCGTGCCGAGCAGGGAAGTATTGCAGATACGCACGTCCGTGCGGATGTCCTCCACTTCCTGGGCGTACCAGAGCGGGAAGGTGTCGTTGTCGCCGTGGGTTATGAGGATTCCGTTTTCGCCCACCGAATTCAGGTAGTTGCGCGCCATCTCCACCGCGGTGCGGCGGTTGGACCGGTCGTGGTCGTCCCAGTTCTGAGCCGCCATCTGCACCGGCACGAGCAGGCAGAGGGCGGTCAGCGCACCGGCGGTCACCAGGCTGCCGCGGCCCTTGCGGGCTCCGTCGATCCAGGAGAACAGCGCCGCGACGGCGAGCCCCGCCCAGGCACTGAAGAAATAGAACGAACCGGCATAGGCATAATCGCGCTCCCGCACCTGGTAGGGCGGCTGGTTGAGGTAGAGCACGATGGCGATACCCGTCATGAAGAACATCAGGAAGGTCAGCCAGCACCCGCGCTTGTCACGGTCGAACTGGAAGAACAGGCCCAGCAGGCCCAGCAGCAGCGGCAGGAAGTAGTAGTGGTTCCTGCCTTTGTCCTCCGCCAGCGTGGCCGGCGCGTCGGACTGGTCGCCCAGCAGAAGATGGTCGACGAAGGTCACGCCGCTCTCCCAGTTGCCGTGGAAGATGTCTCCCGGATTGGGAGCATGGACCTGATTCTGCCGCCCGGCGAAGTTCCACATGAAGTAGCGCCAGTACATCCAGTGCATCTGGTAGTCGAAGAAGTAGAGAAGATTGGCGCCCATGGTGGGCTTGCGGGCGGTCGCGCCGGCGACGCGCCGGCCTTTGCCGCCCGTATAGGTCTCGTAGAAACGCTCGTAGCTGCCGTCGGCGCTGGTGCTCCACATGCGGGGGAAGAGCATCTTGCCCGCCGGATCGTAGTTGGCGTCGATCGGACCTTCCACTTTCTTGTATTTGCCGTCCAGCGGCGCCCAGTAAGTCTTGGTCTTGAGATCGTACGGCGCACCGTAGTACTGTCCGTACAGCAGCGGGGCGGACCCGTACTGCTCACGGGACAGATAGCGGACAAGCGTGAAGGCGTTGTCCGGCTGGTATTCGTTGGTCGGGGTCTTGGCGCACGAGCGGATAATGTCGATGCTGAACAACGAGAAGCCGATCGTGATGGTCGTGATGCAGAGCAGGGCCGTGGCCGGAAAGACCTTTCCGCGCTTCGTCGCCCGGAAGATGCCCCAGAAGCACAGGGCCAGCAGGGCCAGCAGGAAGAAGGCGGCGCCGCTGTTGTACGGCAGGCCGAGCACGTTCACGAAGAAGAGATCGAAATACGCCGCCAGCTTGGGCAGGTACGGGATGAACAGGAAGACCAGCAGCGCCAGGATCAACACGCCCACCAGCATGATCTTGAGCAACTCCAGGAAAGTGAAAGGCTTATCCTCCCGCTTGCGGTAATAGTACATGAAGACCAGCGCCGGGATGGCCAGCAGATTGAGCAGGTGCACGCCGATGCTCAGGCCCATCAGGAAAGCGATCAATACGATCCAGCGCAGTGCATAGGGCTCGTCGGCCCGGTCATACCAGACCGTCATGAGCCAGAACACCACGGCGGTGATCAGCGAGGACATCGCATATACCTCGCCCTCCACGGCGGAGAACCAGAAGGTATCGGAAAAAGTGTATACCAGGGCGCCCACGAGGCCGGAACCATAGATGGCGACGGCCTGCGCCGTGCTGTAGCGTCCGTCCGCAGCCGGCCGCACCAGGCGTTTGGCGAGCCACACGACCGTCAGATAGAGGAAGAGAATCGTCAGGCCGGAGCACAGTGCGCTCAGCGCATTCACCAGAATGGCCGCGTGCATATTGTCGCCGAAAAGGGTGAAGATGCGTGCAAAGAGCTGAAAGACGGGGTTTCCGGGCGGGTGGCCCACTTCGAGCTTATAGGATGACGCGATGAACTCTCCGCAGTCCCAGAAGGACGCCGACGGCTCGATGGTCAGCAGATAGGTGACGGTCGAGACCAGGAAGGCGAGCGTCGCGCAGATACGGTTCCAGAGGGTGAATTTCTTCTCATTCATAACTTACAAAGGTACAACTAAAAATCTGTATCTTTGCAAAAAATATCCCAGCAATGGCACAGCAGGATTGGAAAAGCCGTCTGGGCGTCGTATATTCCACGAACCCGGACTTTCAATACGAGACGGCCGCAAAAGAGGCCGAAGCGGACACGCTGCCCCCGGAGCGGCAGCGTCTCACCGTACGGATCGACCGGCGCCAGCGCGCCGGCAAGCAAGTCACACTCGTGGACGGCTTCGTGGGCCGTGCCGACGATCTCGCCGCCCTGGCGAAGACGTTGAAGACCAAATGCGGTGTCGGCGGCACCGCCAAGGACGGACAGATCACCATCCAGGGGGACCTTCGCGACAAGCTGGTCACCCTGCTCACCGGCTTGGGATACCAGGTCAAACGGGGGAACTAGTCCATGGTAACCGGGGAGCTTTTCCGTGGCGGAACGCTGGAAATGTCCGCCGAGCCCTGGCCCGCGGCCGGGGCCGGCGTACTGTGGACCGATTTCACGGTCAACCGCATCCTGGCCTGCGCGGCGGTCTTTCTGCTGCTCCTCAACCTGCTGGACTTCTTCCGTCTCGTGCCGTACCTGATCTACAGCTATGACCGTTCGCGCGGCGCCCTGGACCTGGAACACAACATGGGGCTGGCGCGCAGCCGGAATCTGATCGCGCTCTGTTTCCTGCTGCCCGTGTGCCTGATCGCGGACCGCTACGAACTGATGCGGATGGACTTCCTGACAGGGATTCCGCCGCAGTGGAGCGTCGCCGCCACGACCGGGATCCTGCTCGGGCTGCTGCTTGTACGTGATATCTGCTACCTGCTCTTCCAGCCCCGGCGGCTGGGCGGCGATGTCGTGCCGGCCCTGCGCCACAACCCCGGCAATTACATCATCCTGCTGTCCGTCCTGATGCTCACCACCATCGGATTCTGTTCCGCTTTCCGTGCCCCGGACACCCTGGTCCGGACCATCCTTCTTTGGGAAACGGCGGCCGTCTGGCTCCTCAACATGGTGCGTTCCACGCAATTATTGGCCGCGAAAGTGTCTGGTTTCTCAACTATTTTGTATCTTTGCGCGCTCGAATTATTTCCAGCCGCCCTGTTGGTGACAGTAGTAGTGTTTTTTTGATTACTTTTGCAGCAAGATGAAGATCCTGATATCCCAGCATGTTCCGTCCAATCTCGCACCTTACGAGATCCTGCAGAACCAGTACGGTGCGGAACTCGCGTTCCACCCCTTCTTCCTCATCGAACCGCTTTCGGCCAAGGAGTTCCGTGCGGAACACATCAACCTTCCCGACTACACGGCCATCATCTTCTCTTCCCGCCATGCCATCGACGCTTATTTCAAGCTCTGCGAGGAGATGCGCTTCAAGGTCCCCGAGACCATGAAGTATTTCTGCTCCACCGAGGCCGTGGCCATGTATCTCCAGAAACACATCGTCTACCGCAAACGCAAGATCTTCTACGGCACCGGTACGCCGGCGTCCATCGCCGCCTTGATCACCGCCAAGCACAAGGGGGAGAAATTCCTGGTCGCCTCCAGCGAGGGCTCCAACACCGCGCCGCTCACCAGCCACCTGGATGCGGCCGGACTGGACTATTCCGTGGGGGTGCTCGTCAAGGCCGTCTGCCAGGACCTTCGCGGACTGGACCTGAGCAGCTACGACATCGCCGTCATGTGCAATCCGGCCGATGTGGTGTCGCTGCGCGAGAATTTTCCCGACTTCCGGCAGGGAGAGCTCAAACTCATCTCCTTCGGCAAGGCCGTTGTCCGCACCCTCGAAGAAACGGGATTCTCCATTGCTTTCAAGGCCCCGACCCCGGAGGCCACTTCCATCAGCAAGGCGATCGAACTCTACCTCCAATCCACCCGATAAATGTCCGCGCCGCAAAGCCATACCCTCCCGAAAGAGGAAAGGCTGTGCGGGAAGACGACCGTCTCCGCACTCATTTCCGATGGAAAGTGGGGCGCTACGGCACATCTGCGCTATTGCTGGGCGGCAGGGCGTGAGGGCGGCCGCAACCGCCTGATGGTCGCCGTGCCCAAGAAGTTCTTCAAGCGCGCCGTGCGGCGCAACCTGCTGAAGCGACGGATGCGCGAGGCCTACCGGCTGCAGAAAGAGCTCCTGACCGGTCCCGGGATCGACCTTATGCTATCTTATTCCCACCCGGAGGCGGCGGACTTCGTAACGATTTGCAGCGAGGTCGCCGACATCCTGCGGAAGGTGGAAGCCCAAACCGCCGGATGATGGGATTCCTGGATGTCTGCAAGCGGATCCTCTCCGCCCCCTTCATCCTGCTGATCAAATTCTATCAGCTGTGCATCTCGCCGCTCAAGCCGCCGACCTGCCGTTTCACGCCCACCTGCTCGCAGTATGCTCTCGAAGCCTTCCGCAAATACGGCCCCTTCAAGGGTTTCTGGCTCAGCCTGAAGCGCATCCTGCGCTGCCATCCCTGGGGCGGCTCCGGCTATGATCCCGTCCCGTAGGCGGTCCGGGATCATCGCTCCGCTATGACGGGGGGTAAATGACAAAATAAATTGTTATATTTGCATTTCGGACAATCAACAAACACTTATACAATATGCAACAACACATCGATTCCTACGATTTCGCCGGTAAGAAGGCGATCGTACGTGTAGACTTCAACGTTCCCCTCAACGAGCAGTTCGAAATCACCGACGACACCCGTATCCGCCGTGCCATGCCGACCCTCAAGAAGGTTCTCGCCGGAGGCGGTTCCGTCATCATCATGTCCCACCTCGGGCGTCCCAAGGGAGTGACGGACAAGTTCTCCCTGCGCCATATCGTAGACCATGTGGCCAAGTGCCTCGGCGCTCCGGTGGCGTTCGCCGCCGACTGCCAGAAGGCGCAGGCCGAAGTGGCCGCCCTCAAGCCGGGCCAGGCCCTCCTGCTGGAGAACCTCCGCTTCTACGCCGAGGAGGAAGGCAAGCCCCGCGGACTTGCCGAGGATGCCACCGACGAGGAGAAGAAGGCCGCCAAGGCTGCCGTCAAGGCCAGCCAGAAGGATTTCGTCAAGACCCTGGCTTCTTATGCCGACTGCTACATCAACGACGCTTTCGGCACGGCCCACCGTGCCCACGGCTCCACCGCCCTCATCGCCGACTACTTCCCCAACGACAAGATGTTCGGCTACCTGATGGAAGGCGAGATCAAGGCCATCGACAACGTCCTCAAGAACGCCCAGCGTCCCTTCACCGCCATCATCGGCGGCGCCAAGGTCTCTTCCAAGCTCGCCGTGCTCGAGAACATGCTCGAGAAGGTGGACAACCTGATCATCGGCGGCGGTATGGGCTACACCTTCATCAAGGCCAAGGGCGGCAAGATCGGCGAGTCCCTGCATGAGGACGATCTGATGCCGCAGGCTCTCGATATCCTCGCGAAGGCGAAGGAGAAGGGCGTGAACATCTACATTTCCAACGAGACCGTCATCGCCGACGATTTCAGCAACGACGCCAACGCCAAGTGCGTCCCGTCCGACCAGATTCCCGACGGCTGGCAGGGCATGGACGCCGGTCCCGCCCAGCTGAAGGAGTGGAAGAAGGTCATCCTCGACTCCAAGACCATCCTGTGGAACGGCCCCGTCGGCGTGTTCGAGATGCCGAATTTCGCCAAGGGTACGCTCGAGATCGCCGAAGACCTCGCCGAAGCGACGGCGAAGGGGGCTTTCACCCTCGTGGGCGGTGGCGACTCCGTCGCAGCCGTGACCCAGATGGGCTACGCCGACAAGGTCAGCTATGTCTCCACGGGCGGCGGCGCCATGCTCGAAGCCCTCGAAGGCAAGGACCTCCCGGGTATCGCAGCCATCCGCGGCTGATCCGTTTGTAACCCCAATTCTAAAATTAACAGTGTATGGCCTACCAAGAAGTAACCAAAACAAGCTATGGCAACCGGCTGGGCGGTTCTCTGAAGGGAATCGTGTCCGGCTTGCTTTTCTTCGTCCTTGCGACCGCTCTGCTCTGGTGGAACGAAGGCCGCGCCATCAAGACGTCGAAAATGCTCAAGACCGCCGCGACCGAATGCGTGGACGTGGCGGATGTTTCTGCGGTGGATGCCGCCCTCGACGGCAAACTGGTCCACGCTACGGCTCTGGCGAAGACCGATGAGACCCTCACCGATCCCGACTATGGCATCTAGGTGAATGCCATATGGCTCAAACGCAGCACAGAGTATTATCAGTGGGTGGAGCACTCCTCCTCCGAGACCAAGGACAAGATCGGCGGCGGTCAGGAGACCGTCACGACTTACACCTATTCCCGTGAATGGGTAGGTTCTCCTGTTAATTCCAATTCCTTCCACGATCCCGACTACCAGGGTGTGAACAGCACCCGCCTGACGGTCCCCGACAATGCCGTGCGGGCCAAGAAGGTCAGCTTCGGAGCCTATACCCTCCCGCCGGACATGGTCAATTCCATCCCCGCCCGGGAGGCCGTGGCCCTGCCCGCCGATCTGGGTGACGGCCAGAACACCTATGTGGACAACAACGTTCTCTACTACGGTGAGGATCCGAACAATCCGGCCGTCGGCGATGTCCGTGTGACCTTCACCCAGGGAACGGGCGGCGACGCCTCCATCCTGGCGCAGGTGGTCGGCGACACGTTCAAGCCCTATACCCACAAGAACGGCAAGCGCCTCCAGACCCTCTCGATGGGCGTGCATTCCATGGACTCCATGTTCGAGAGCGAGAAGGCCGCCAACAAGGCGATCCTGTGGGTGCTCCGCATCCTCGCCGTCATCCTGGTGATCGCTGCGCTGCGCATGATGTTCAGCATCGTCGTGACCATCCTCAAGGTGCTCCCGCCGCTGGCCAAGGTCGGCGAACTGGGTGTCAACCTTGTCACGGGCGTGGTCGGATTCATCTGGTCTCTGCTGGTCATCCTCGTGGCATGGGTGGCGTACAGGCCCGTGCTGGCCATCGTGCTGGGACTGGCTATCGTCGCCCTGATCGTGTTCCTGATCATGAAGAGCAAGGCTGCTCCCGCGCCGGCGGCGG
>JAAYCA010000030.1 GCA_012744435.1 Bacteroidales bacterium | reverse complement strand
TTCCAGTCCGGGGAAGACCGGGCCGGGCGCCGGCAAATCCCCTGCCGGGACGGTTGTTTCCTTGCAGGCTGCAGCGATTGCTATTTTCCCTGCCGGGACGGTTGCTTTTTTCCATGCCGGGGCGATTCCTTTTTTGCCGACCTGCCAGCCCTCCGGCACCATCTCCCGCCAGCATTCCTTTACTACCGCCCGCGTCACGGGCACCTTGATTCCCAGGAACTTATCCCCCTCGCCGTACTGCCCTGGCCCGGTTTTGAAAAACCGCGCCAGTCCGGCCACTTGCGTCGGGTCGGCCTGGGCCAGCATTTGTGTCAGGAGGGGATTCATACGCACAGGCACAAATATAATGAAAAAGTGCGCCTTCCGGTCCCAACATTGGACCTGAGGGCGCATTTTACCCCCTTTTCTGCTCCTTCCGGTCCATCGCCTGGACCCGAAGGCGCACCTGAAACGGGAAAGGGCGCACTTCGATGGGGGGAAGGCGTACTTTTCGGAAGGGAAGGGTGCTCTTCGAAAGGGGAAAGGCAGGCTTCGAGGGGGGAAAGGCGTATCTGGAATGTAGAGGGCGTACTTCGAAAAGTGGAGTGGCGCACCTGGAAGGGAGAAGGCGCACTTCGAAGGGGGAAGGACGTATTTGGAAAGGTGAAAGACGTCTCTGGAAGGGGAAGGTGCTCCTGAAAAGTGCGGAAAGGGGGGAGGCACCGCCGCCTCACATGGCGGGGTTCGGCGGCTACAGGTCAAGCGCTGCGCCGAGCTCGGTGGGCAGCTCGCTCCGCGCTTGCCTGTTGCCCGTGATATCTTCTGGGAGGCCAGTGCCCGTTAAGCCAATTGCTCCAGGACCCTTAGCCCATTTGTTCCAGGGCGCGGGCGAGCTGGTCGGGGCAGCTGGTGCCGCGGCCCCGGCAGTCGATGCCGCGCAGGCGGGCGATGACCTCGTCCTTTTTCATGCCGACGCAGAGGGCGGAGAGGCCCTGGGTGTTGCCGTTGCAGCCGGCGGTGTACTGGATGCGGCGGATGGTGTCGCCTTCCAGCTCGATGTCGATCTGCTTCGAGCACACGGCTCCGCAGGTGAGGAAGGAGGCCCGGCGCACCCCGCCCTCTCGGGTATCAGAAATGGGGATTACTTCAAACATGGGGCAAAGATACAAAAATTCCTTGCTGCGCCGGGGGGATTTGATTATATTTGTAGAAACGACCCGTCCGGTTCCCGGACGGCCGGCAGCCATCCGGAGTTCCCCGGATGGGGCATACATCCCAAACCTGTCGCGGAGGCAGGCCCCGGACGGCCGGCAGCCATCCGGATTCCCCGGATGGGGCATACATCCCAAACCTGTCGCAGGGGCAGGCCCCGGACGGCCGGCAGCCATCCGGAGTTCCCCGGACGGCGAAGGGGCGAGGCCCATTGCCGGACAACTGAACTATTTAATTATGAGAAACTTAAAGTATTGGCTGGTTACGACCGCGCATCTGGAGGATCTGCTGCTGTTCCGGGATGCGGAAGACTTTCGCGTGGCGATGAGTTATGTGGCGGTGCAGGCGTTCAAAACCGGCGTCTTCGTCCTGGCGTTTATCTTGATGTCCAATCATTTGCACTTTGTGCTGGCAGGTAGCCGGGAGCAAGTGGAAGCTTTTGTCAATGGCTTCAAGGCGATGTATTCACGGTATTATTGGGATAAATACGGCGTGCAAGAGTTGTTGAGGCGGAATCAGGTGGATTTCAGCGAGATAGACACGGTGGACGATGCATTGGAGCGGGCGATAGCCTATGTCCAGATGAACTGCGTTGCCGCAAATATCTGTTCCTGGCCTTCGGACTATCCCTGGGGTACCGGCGCTTGTTTTTTCACGCGCCCGGAGGCGGGGATGGTGGATACGGGGGGTGCATGCCGCGGGCAGCCGTTGGCCGCCCTTTCGGCGCGGGAGCGCTATCGTCTGCTGCATACGAAAGCGGAGCTGCCGGGGGAGTGGATGCTGTACGAGGGTTACATTTCGCCGACATCGTACGTGCCCGTGAAATGGGTGGAGAAGCTGTTCCAGACGCCGAAGCGGATGAATTTCTTTCTGCGTAATTCCTCCAAGGCCAAGGTCTTGCTGGAGGCGGGGGAGAAGCGCCTGCCTTCATTCCGGGACCAGGTGATCGTGTCGGCGCTGCCGGATTTGTGCCGGTCGCTTTTCCGGAAGGGGACTTTGGCTGAGCTGGAGGAGGAGCAGCTGGTGGAACTGATGCGGCAGCTTCGCTTTCGCTTTGCTGCGAACGTGAACCAGATCGCGCGGGTGACCGGCGTCTCGTATGAGCGTGCGGCGATGTTGCTGGACCGGGCGTGAGGGGTGCGCTGCGCAAGTGGAGGGGTGCGCTGCGCAAGTGGAGGGGTGTGCTGCGCATCTGGAGTGCTCCTTCCGGTCCATCGGCGAGACCGGAAGGAGCAGAAACGGGGGTGAAGTGCGCCTAGGGGTCCACCTGTTGGACCGGAAGGAGCGGAAACGGGAGTAAAATGCGCCTAGGGGTCCACCGGCAGGACCGGAAGGAGCACCGGGGAACCGGATGGCAGCATCGAGGAACCAACGGCAGCGCCGAGGGACTGGAAGCAACACCCGGGAGACCGAAGGGAGCGGAAACGGGGGTAAAATGCGCCTAGGGGTCCACCTGTTGGACCGGAAGGAGCGGAAACGGGGGTAAAGTGCGCCTAGGGGTCCACCGGCTGGACCGGAAGGAGCGGAAACGGGGGTAAAGTGCGCCCTCGGGTCCACCTGCTGGACCGGAAGGAGCACTGAGGAAACGGATGGCAGCATCGAGGAACCAACGGCTGCGCCGGGGGCCTTGCCGATGTGAGGGAAAATGATTATCTTCGCGAATACAACTATCAATTTGAACCGCATATGTTCACCCTTATCGAACTTCCTTACGCTCCGGACGCCCTCGCACCTGCGATCAGCGCCGAGACGATCGGCTTCCATCATGGCAAGCACCATCAGACTTATGTCAACAACCTCAACGCCCTGCTCCCCGGAAGCCCCTTCGAGGGCCTTTCGCTGGAGGAGATCGTCAAGAAAGCTGACGGCGGCATCTACAACAACGCCGGGCAGATCCTGAATCATAACCTGTATTTCACCCAGTTCCATGCGCCGACGGCCAAGCAGGCCCCGCAGGGCCCCCTCGCCGCGCAGATCGACAAGCAGTTCGGCTCCTTCGAGGCCTTTAAGACCGAGTTCGTCGCCAAGGGCGGAAGCCTCTTCGGCAGCGGCTGGGTGTGGCTCTCCGCCGACGAGAAAGGCGAGCTGGTGATCACCCAGGAGACCAACGCCGGCAATCCCCTGAAGAAGGGCCTGAAGCCCCTGCTGACCTTCGACGTCTGGGAGCATGCCTATTATATCGATTATCAGAATCGCCGTCCCGACCACATGAAGGCCCTCTGGCCGATCGTGGACTGGGATGTCGTGGAAAAACGTTACCAGAAGTAGCCTATGCATATCATACTCCTCTCCGGCGGCTCGGGCAAACGCCTGTGGCCCCTGTCCAACGAAATCCGTTCCAAGCAGTTCATCCCCATCTTCAAGTGCGAGGACGAGAGCTACGAGTCCATGATCCAACGGGTGTACCGCCAGGTCAAGGCGGCGGATCCCGATGCGACGGTCACGATCGCGACCTCCAAGAACCAGGCCTCCGCCATCCGCAACCAGCTGGGGGAGAACGTCGGCATCAGCGTGGAGCCCTGCCGGCGCGACACCTTCCCGGCAATCGCCCTGGCAGCGGCCTATCTGCATGATGTCCAGGGAGTTGACAAGGAGGAGCCGGTGGTCGTGTGCCCCGTGGACCCGTGGGTGGAGGAGGATTATTTCGCCGCGCTGCGGCGTCTCTCCGACCTGGCGGAAAAGGGCAAGGCGAACCTGACCCTGATGGGCATCGAGCCCACCTACCCGAGCGAGAAATACGGCTACATCCTGCCGCGCGCCAAGGGGAAGGTGAGTGCGGTGAGCTCCTTCAAGGAGAAGCCTTCCGCGAAAGTGGCGGCCGGCTACATCGCGCAGGGCGCGCTCTGGAACGGCGGCGTGTTCGCGTTCAAGCTGGGCTATGTCCTGCGGCGCGCGCACGAGCTCGTTTCCTTCACGGACTACAAGGACCTTTTCGAGAAATACGCCTCCCTGACCAAGATCAGTTTCGACTACGCCGTCGTGGAGCACGAGCGGAGCATCGAGGTGATGCGTTTCGGCGGCTCGTGGCGCGACATCGGCACCTGGAATACGCTGACCGAGGCGATGTCGGAGCCGACGATGGGCAAGGTCATCCTGGGCGAGGGTTGCGAGGGGGTCAACGTCATCAACGAGATGAACGTTCCCGTGCTCTGCATGGGGCTCAAGGACGTCATCGTGGCGGCGGCGCCCGACGGAATCCTGGTCACGGACAAGGAGGCCTCGGGCCGCATCAAGCCCTACGTGGAAGGCATCGAGCAGCAGATCATGTTCGCCGAGAAATCCTGGGGACGCTATCAGGTGCTCGACGTGCAGGACGAGTCGATGACGCTGAAGGTCACGTTGAAAGCGGGCCAGCAGATGAGCTACCATGCCCACGCGCACCGCGACGAGGTATGGACCGTCGTCGCGGGAGACGGGGAGACCATCGTGGACGGGATGTCGCAGCGGGTCCGGCCGGGTGACGTCATCACCATCCTGACTGGTTGCAAGCACCTCATCAAGGCGCGCACGGAGCTGACGCTCATCGAAGTGCAGCTTGGCCGGGAGATCAGCGTCCAGGACAAGACGAAATATCCCGAACCGTGACCCCTTTCCTGCTGAGTCCCGCGGGCAAAGATTACATCTGGGGCGGCGAGCGCCTGAAGACCTTGTTTGGAAAGGTCTCGGCGCTTTCGCCGCTGGCGGAATCGTGGGAGTGCTCGGTGCACCCGGACGGGCCGTCGCAGGTGGCGTCGGGTGCTTTTGCCGGCAGGTCTCTGGCGGAGGTGCTCGCGGAGCATCCCGAGTTTTTGGGCGATTCGCCCTCTGCCGCAGGCGGGCTGCATATTCTGGTGAAACTGATCGACGCGAAGCGGGACCTGTCGGTGCAGGTGCATCCGGACGACGGTTATGCCTTCCGCGAGGAGGGCGGCCAGCAGGGCAAGACGGAGGTGTGGTATGTCCTGGATGCGGAGCCGGGGGCCTGTCTGGTCTTCGGGCTGAACCGCGCGGCGACGGCGGAGGAGCTCCGTCTCAGTTTGGAGAACGGGACCTTCGAGTCGCTGCTGCGGCGCGTTCCCGTGCATCGCGGCGATGTGTTCTATATCCCTTCGGGCACGATCCACGCCATCGGCGGCGGGATCCTGCTGGCGGAGGTGCAGCAGAACTCGAACCTGACTTATCGGCTCTATGATTACGGCCGCCTCGGCAAGGACGGACGGCCGCGGGAGCTGCATATCGACAAGGCGCTTGCCGTGGCGGACCTGAGCGGCGCGCAGCCCGTGCGCCAGCCGCTGCGCGCGCTGCGCTACCGCCCCGGTTTCGTCGAAGAGCTGCTTTGCACCGGCCCCAACTTCCGCGTCTCGCACTGCCGGCTTCTCGCCGGGCCGCCGGCGGGGGATGTTGGTGGGACCGGTGATGCTGGTGGTGATGGTTTTGGTGCTGTTGGTGGTGGTGTCGGAGCGGATGGCTTTGGGGCTGCTGGGGGTGCGGCTGTTATATCGGTCGGAGATGCTGGTGCAGCTTCTGTAACGGATGTTTTGTTGCCGGCTTTGCCGGAGTCCTACCGGGTATTGCTCTGCACCGATGGCGCCGGGGTGCTTTCCGAGGGCGCCAGTGCCGGATCTGCCGAACCGGCATCTGCTGCTGGAGTTCCGGATGGCGCCGGGGTGCTTTCCGAGGGCACCAGTGCCGGATCTGCCGAACTGGCGTCTGCTGCTGGAGTTCCGGATGACGCCGGGGTGCTTTCCGAGGGCGCGGTTGCCGGCACACTGCGCTTCCGCAAGGGCGACACCGTCTTTATTCCCGCCACCGCCGGCCCCCTGGCCCTCTCCGGCCGCGCCGAATTCCTGCTCATCCGCGGGTGAGCGCCCGTTGCCGGTTCCGTGGGGCGAATGAGCGATGAGATGAGCGAACCCCTCGTGGAGCGTAAACGGCTGATTTCCAGATAATTATACAAACACCTCAACCCTATTTCGGGTTGAGGTGTTTGCGTATCTTGTTGATTTCCAGATAGATGCTGCCCACGCGAGGCAGGGTATGGGTCAGCGGCGGGGGTGGTGGGTGAGGATTTCGGCTTGCCAGGTGGCGGTGTCGATGTGGGTGTAGATTTCGGTGGTGAGGATGGATTCGTGGCCGAGCATTTCCTGGACGACGCGGAGGTCGGCGCCGCGTTCGATGAGGTGCGTGGCGAAGGAGTGGCGGAAGGTGTGGGGGGAGATTTCTTTGTTGACCCCGGCGATCTGCGCCTGGTTTCTGACGAGGTTGAAGATGGCTACGCGGCTGAGCGGGCGGCCGTTTTTGTTGAGGAATGCGATGTCGTCGAAGGCGGGTTCGGCGGCTTGGGGACGTGCATCAAGATAGGCGCTGAAGGCGTCGGTGGCCATTTCGCCGAGGGGGACGAGGCGCTCTTTGTTGCCCTTGCCGACCACGCGGACGAACCCCTGCCGGAGGTACACGTGCGAGATTTGCAGACCGCAGGCTTCGGAGACGCGCAGGCCGCAGCCGTAGAGGATTTCGAGGATTGCGCGGTCGCGCAGGCTCATCCAGCCGCGGCGGGTGTCTACCGATTCGAGGATGGCCGTAACTTCTTCGATGCTAAGGACTTCCGGGAGGTAGCGGCCGAGCTTGGGCGATTCGATGCTGTCGCAGGGGTTGTCCGTGCGCTCGCCCTCGAGGATCAGCCAGTCGAAAAACGACCGCAGCGAACTCAGCAGCCGCGCCTGGGAGCGTTTGCTCAGCGCCGTCGGTTTGCCGGTGCCGCGGGCTCGGCCTGTGCCGGCCCGGTTGCCGCCGGGTTTCAGTCTTGTGCCGGCCCGTTTGCCGCCGGTTTGCTGCCCGTCGCCGGCCTGTCCGTCACCGTTCTCCTGCCCGGCCGCCCGGGACATCAGGTACCGCTCGATGTCGTCCGGCCGGACCGCCCGCGGCGCCAGGTCGGCCGCCGCGAGAAACTCCGTCACGTCGCGTGCGTAGGCCGCCACCGTGTTCGGCGACAGCCCGCGCTCCATCCGCAGATAGTAGCGGTAGTCCTTGATGATCCGCTGGTCGGGCATGGGCTATTCATTGCTCCTTGCCAGCTCTTCCGCCCGCGCGGCGTTGTAGCAGTCGCGGCAGAGGGGCTCGTAGACGTCCTTTTCTCCGAGCAGGACGAGGTCCTGGCTCTTGCTGAGGCGGTGGGAGTGGTTGGCGAGCGCGCCGCAGCGCACGCAGATGGCGTGGACCTTCTGGACGTCTTCGGCCACGGCCATCAGCCGGGGCATGGGTCCGAAGGGTTGTCCGAGGAAGTCGGTGTCGAGCCCGGCCACGATGACGCGGACCCCGCGGTTGGCCAGCTCCTGGCATACTTCGACGAGGCGCTCGTCGAAAAACTGGGCCTCGTCCACGCCGACCATCTGCACGTCGGGGCCGACCTTGAGCATCTCGGTGGGATCCTGGATGGGGGTGGAGGAAATCTTGTGGGCGTCGTGGGAGACGACTTCGACGTCGGAGTAGCGGTTGTCCACGGCGGGCTTGAAGATGGCGATATGCTGGTTGGCGAACTGGGCGCGGCGCAGGCGGCGGATGAGCTCTTCGGTCTTGCCGGAGAACATCGAGCCGCAGACGACTTCGATGCAGCCGGATTTTTTATGATTCTCGGAAAACATTGTTTAAATTTGTGGTTGTTCTCTTGCAAAGATAGCAATTTATTGCCTTGTCAAGGATGCCCGCCGCTGGAATTTTATACATCGTGCCGACCCCGGTCGGCAACCTCGAAGACATTAGCTTCAGGGCCGTCAGGGTGCTGAAGGAGGCCGACCTGATCCTGGCGGAAGACACCCGCACGAGCGCCGTGCTGCTGCAGCATTTCGACATTCGCGGCAAGCAGCTGCTGTCGCATCACAAATTCAATGAGCACCAGATGGTTGCGCTGATCCGCGAGCGGCTGCTGGCGGGCGCGTCGGTGGCGCTGGTGAGCGATGCCGGCACGCCCGGGATCTCCGATCCGGGGTTTTTGCTGGCCCGGGCATGCGCCGCGGAAGGGATTGAGGTACAGACACTTCCCGGAGCGACGGCCTGCATCCCGGCGGTGGTGTCGTCGGGGCTGCCGTGCGACCGTTTCTGCTTCGAGGGCTTCCTCCCGCAGAAGAAGGGCCGCGCGACGCTGCTGGCGGCGCTGGCCACGGAGCCGCGGACGATGGTGTTCTACGAGTCGCCGCGGCGGCTCGTGAAAACGCTGGAGCAGTTCGCGGAGGCCTTCGGACCCGAGCGCCCCTGCTCGGTCGCCCGGGAAATCTCCAAGGTCCACGAGGAGCATGTCCGCGGGACGCTGGCCGAGGTGCTGGCGCATTTCCAGGCGGTCGAGCCCAAGGGCGAGATCGTCGTGGTGGTCGGGGGCGCGCGCGATGAGGGCCCGCGGGAGCATCGGAACAAGTACAAGGACGCGGAGTAGCTTTCGTGTCACTGTCCGTCGGCGGCTTGGCTATTTCTTCCTTCGCCGTCCATCGTGGTATGTAAGTGATTGTTTCCTAATAAATTAGTGATTTATCTCCCTCGTTTTTGGCTGGGAGGACTTTGTCTTATTGTCTGGTAATCAGTCAGTTGCCGCCCACGACATGTTGCCCAAGGCCAGGTGGAAATTGTTGTTTGCGGGGTGGAAATCTTTTTTTGTGGGTTGTCGATTATATTTTTCAGTGCAGTTAAACGTTTAATCGTGTGATGGTTCGCTTTTTCTTTCCCATCTTCGTGCGGAGCCGGAGATCCTGAACGGGCGGGCTGGAGCGGAGTATGACAGGGCTGACCTGTCCGGCGCCGCCTGTCCGGAGAATAAAATCGGCGCCATGCTGCGACTGTGAAAGACCTTTTTGCTCAGAAGGACAAGGGGGACGCAAAGGACAAGCCCTCTGCGGCCTCCTTCAAGGTGGGCGCGATCGCCCTCGCCTTCCTCATCATCGGTTATCAGGCCGCCCTCGTCATGGGCCGGGCCGCCCGCCTCCGCATCGAGGCGAACCGGGATGTTCCTGATACGGTATTTGTTTACCTCAGCGATGCTGACTCCCCATCGTTGCTTGCCCGGGCCGTTCCGGAGGTCTTGAGAGGCGAGCTTCCGGACGGCCCGGCCATCGTGAGGCGGAACGCGGAACATGCTCCGGCGGTGGAGGCGGTGCGGCGGGCGGGCCGACGGGTGGAGACGTTCCGATTCAACCCCAACACCGTTTCGGTCGAAGACCTTATCCGCCTGGGTTTCAGCGAGAAGCAGGCGCAGGCGATCGATCGTTACCGCGTGGCGGGGGGCCGTTTCCGGCGACGCGGGGATTTCGCGAAATCCTTCGTCGTCGCCGACTCGGTGTACCGGCGGCTGGAGGCGTTCATCGACATTCCGAAGGTGGACCTGAACCGCGCGGACTCGGCGGCGCTGGATGATTTGCCGGGCATCGGCCCTTGGTACGCCGCCCGGATCATCGCATACCGCGACGAGCTCGGCGGCTATTCCTTCCCCGAGCAGCTGCTGGACATCTACCGTTTCGACCAGGAGAAATATGACGGTCTGAGCGACCTTGTATTTTGCTCGCAACCAGCGCCTTATGCGCTCTGGTCGCTCCCCGCCGACTCGCTCGCGAAGCATCCCTACATCCGCTCCCGGCAGGCGGCGCGCTCGATCGTACTGTTCCGCGAAAATACCCCGCGCGAAGGCTGGACGGTCGAGGCGCTGGGCGAGGCCGGCATCCTTCCCCCGGAAGACGCCGCCAAGTTGGCGCGCTGTTCGCTGGCCCCGCCGTAGCCGGCCCGGTCGCCGCAGCTTTCCGCCCGCTATGCGATCGCGCCGCCGTAGCTGTTGTGTGCCGGCCTCGTCTGCTGTCTCATTGCGCCGCCGTAGCTGTTGTGTGCCGGCCTCGTCTGCTGTCTCATTGCACCGCCGTAGCCGTTGCGTGCCGGCCTCGTCTGCTGTCTCATTGCACCGCCGCAGCTGCGTCTCTTGCTACATCCATCGTGGGCCGGTCCCGTTCTGGCCAGTTGCTGTGGGCAGGAACTCGCAGACAATCAGTTATTTATGCATTTATCTCCCCAGGAGAAAGAGGTGAGGAAAGCTAGCAAATCACTGTAGATCAATTTGTTGCGCTCCACGCTTGTCACGGATGACAGGTGAGGAGGAGGATGACTGACAATCGGAACGAGAGCGGGATGTGGAACAGGGAGGGACCAGAAAGCGAGCGACGGATTGACTTGACAAAAGAGAATGAATAATCAGAACCTTGAGTAGGAAAGAATAATGAGCAAAGGTCCCAAGAGGATGGCTTTCGGAAGTGCCATTCAGCACATTTATAAACGGACGGTTGACAAGGGTGTTTTATTCTATCGCTTGGAAGACCGTCTGGTATACTACACCATAACGGCGGTAAAGGCCCGGAGGCATAGGGTGGTTATGCTCGCCATGAGTCTGATGTATACCCATATCCACCGGGCGGTCAGGTCGGTGGATGCTTTGCAACTTGCTATGTTTGAGCGAGATGTGGATTCGACATTCGCTAAGGAACGCAATCGTGAAGCTGGTCGGACGGGGCCGGTGTTTGACTCGCCGTATGGTCGTTCGTCCAAGCGAAATGAAAAAGAAATACGCACCTGCCTTATTTACATTTTTAATAATCCGAAAGAAAAGAGGTTATGTAGGCGGGCGGAAGAGGATCGCTGGAATTTTCTGGCTTATTATGACCGGAAGTATCCATTCTCGAGGCGGCCTGTACTAAGCCGGGAACGTCAGTGCCTGAGAAATGCGCTAAAGGAGGTGGAACACGAATCCGCGGCTGGGCGTTATTTGCGGTATTCGCTGATTCATAAACTATTGGCTCCGCTTTCGCCGGATGAGCGGGAGGTGTTGACGGACCATATTATCCAGGTTTATTTCCCTTTTGACCGCGAAACGTGCGTGAGCATGTTCGACTCTCTGGAGGATATGCTCCACGCACCGGATGTGGTGACCGGGAGCGAGTTTGATGTGGGGGAGGAGTATGAGTCGCATTCAGACGTTCCTTATCGGGCTATGTGCAGCATTGCGGAGAACTACGGCTTGTTGAAACCGGGAATGCCGTTGCTCAGCCTGCCGCCAGAGCGGCTACAGAAGTTGAAGCAATACCTGATGTCACGGACGATGGCACCGGAATGGCAGGTTGCCAGGTTCTTGCATCTTAAAGGAGAGGAAAGAGAAAGGGGAAACGGTGGACGGGATCGTTTTGATAATCAACAAGATACGCAATGTCCTCCCCCGAAAAACAGAGGGAGATAAATTGGTAAATGATTGATTTTTAGATGGTTGCTCTCCACGCGGCCGCGGCGGGGGGGGGAGCGGCGGGGAGCGGCGGGGAGCGGCGGGGAGCGGCGGCGGGGAGGGGAGAGGGGAGGGAGAAAGAGGGTTAGTCGGGGTCCGGGCGGGTGAGGCGTTCGATGAGGGGGCGGACGGGTTCGTAGTCGTAGCCGCGGGAGAGGGCGAAGCGGATGAGCTTGAGGCGGCCCTGGGGGTCGTCGCGGAGCGTCCGCCACTTTGCCTCGAGGACTTTCTCGAGGCGCGCGGCGGCGCGGTCCGCGTCAATTTCTTCCAGGGCTTCGAGCACGGTCTCGCGATCGACCCCCCGGGCGAGCAGGGCAGAGCGGATCTTCACCGGGCCCCAGCCGGCGAGCCCGGATTTGTCCCGGGCGAAGGCAGCGGCGTAGCGCCGGTCGTCCACGTAGCCCTCCGCAACCAGCGCCTTGACGACCGCGTCCGCAGCCGCCGCCGCATCGGTCATCCGTTCCAACGAAAATGCAACGCTCCTGCCGGCTGCACCCGGGACTGCGGAATCCGAGGGATCGGCGCTGTCCTTCGACAGCCGTTCGAGGGCCTTGCGCCGGATGTCGGCCGTGCAGTATTCCCGCCGGGCGCATTGCGCGGAAAGCGCATCGAAGACCTGTCGTTCGCGTTCTGTCATAGAGCTAGAAATCAAATCCCACCCCGAGGTAGGCGCCCCAGCCCAGGCTGTCGGACCAGTGGAGATTGAACCGGACCGGACCGACGAAGGTGTCGTAGGCGGCCTGCATGCCGAAGGCGTAGATGTCGGGGATCGGGCAGGAGAGCAGCCCGCCGATCTCGTTGTCTGTGATGATCACGCCCGCGAGGGCGGAAAGATAGAGTTTGTCCAGGGGGTTGTAGCGCAGCTCCAGTGTGGCGTCGACCACGTAATCATCCAGCGGGACGACGTGGTTGATGCCGAAGAAGGGCAGCTGGTCCTCGGTGTAGCGGGCAGCCAGCACGCCGCCGGCGAAGTTGGTGTGGATGAGGCCGTCCTCCGATTTCTCGCCGAAGTGCGAGATGCCGCGCAGGCGCAGGTCCGGCAGGAAGGTAAACTTCTCGCCTAGGGGCACGGCGGCGCGGAAGTCGAGGTCGCAGGAGAGCACCGGCGAGAAATCCAGACGGCCCGGCCGCAGGAAATCGTAGTCTGCGCGCAGGTGGACGGAGAGGCCCTTGTTCGGGAAATAGGGGGCGTCGAGGGTGTAGTAGTTGCCCTGCAGGTAGGGGCCGATGTATTGTGAACTCAGCGACATCCCTTCTTTCGCCATCTCCTGGGCAAAAACGGTCTGGGACGCCAGGGAATAGGCCTTGTGCGCCACTCCGGCGCGGAAATCGAGCCGCGTCCAGTCCACTCCGGTGATGTAGAAGTCTTCCCGGTGGGACCAGTAGGCGACGTCGTATTTGAGTCTTTCGCCCTGGCTGCCGAGGCTCCCGCGGTAGCGGGACATCGACAGGGCGAGGTTCAGGGTCGGGAGGTCGCCCAGGTCCAGGGAATAGTGCAGTTCGCCCTTCAGGTTCTGTCCCACCCGGGTGGTCAGCGACAGTTTGGAGCCGGACAGGCGGTTGGCCCACAGCCCGGCGCGGAAGAGCAGTGCGGCGCCTTCTTCGGAGTCGCCCCGCAGGCCCAGCGAGAAACTGTGTACCGGCGCCGGCCGGCAGTGGAAGACGAGCCGGTACGGCTCCTGATCCCCGTACAGGGAATAATTGACGCTCTCGAAGGCACCGGTGGCCTGCAGGCGGCACATCGCTTCGTCGATGGTCGCCTTGTCCAGCGCTTCGTCGGGATCCAGCCCCGTCAGCAGCTCCATGCGCCGGGCGGCCGTCTCGTCCAGGCCTTCGTATTCGATTCCGGACAGGGCGACGGGCGTGCGGGAGAGGTCGGTGGCCCGGGGAGAGGGCGCCGCGGCGGAGGCGGAGCCGGTCCGCTCGCGGATCGCGAGCAGGCCGTCCCGCTGCGCCGCCGCGGCCGCATAGCCCCGCATCAGCATCGAATCCACCGCTGCGCGGTTGAAACTCAGCATGTTGAACTCACCGAGCTCCGGCTTGATGAACACGTCGCTCTTGCCCACGTTCTTGTTGAACGAATCCCGTCCGAGCATCGAGATGAACTGCCCCAGGATGTTTCCGAGATTGTCGATTTCCTCATAACCCGGCTGGATGTCGGACAGCTCGATGCCGATGAGCAGGTCCGCCCCGACCGCCTTCGCCACGTCGGTCGGGAAATTGTTGCGCACGCCGCCGTCCACCAGCACCATGCCGCCGGTGCGCACCGGGTCGAAAAGTCCGGGGATGGACATCGTCGAGCGCATGGCGGTGACGATGGAGCCGCCGCCCCAGTATTTCGCGTTCGAGCTGACCATGTCGCCTGCCACGCAGGCAAACGGGATCGGCAGCCGGCTGAAGGACAGGCTGTCCTGGTAGCCCACCGACAGGCTTGTCAGGAGGTTGAGCACGTTGAAGCCGTAGGCATAGCCCGAAGGGAGCGACGCCGCGCCGCGCGGGCGGGTGAACGCTTCTTCCAGATCCTCCCGGCCCCGGCTGCGGAGCGCATCCCGTATGCGTCCCGGCCGGTCCGGATCTTTTGATGCCGGCTTCCAGAACGGGATGGTCAGCAGGTAGGTCGCCTGGTCCACTTTCGTGGAATAGGGCACGTATTCCGGGGGAATGCGGTCCGTCAGCATCACGCTCCAATCCTGCGTGGTGAAGAGTTCCGCGAGGTCGTCGGCCTTGTAGCCCAGGGCGTACATGCCGCCGACGAGCCCGCCGATGCTGGTCCCGCAGACGAAATCGACGGGGATGCCCAGCTCTTCGATATACTTGATGGCGCCGACCTGCGCGGCTCCCTTCGCCCCGCCGCCCGAGAGTACGAGGGCGACGGTGGGCCGCTTCTCTTCCGTGCGGATCCGGTCCAGCCGGCGGCGCACCTCCCGGATGTATTCGGCGTCGGCGCGCGGGTCCACGCTATCCGTGGACAGGCCGTTCGGGTAGTTCTGCGCACGCAGTGCCGGGCCGCACAAGAGCAGCGCCAGGGCTACTGCGAGCCATGTTGTCCGGCGAGCATCCCGCATGCAGCCAGGATGTCTTCGCCCCGGGAAGAGCGGATGGTACATAGTATCTGGTGGTTGTTTAGGCGGTCCCGGAAGGCTTCCATCACCGCGTCGGAGGCGCAGGTGTAGGGGAAGTCCGGGATCTGGTGGAAACGGATCAGGTTCACGCGGCACTCCAGCCCGCGCAGGAGGCGGATCAGCGCATCTGCGTGGCGCTTGTCGTCGTTGAAGCCGGCGAACATCGTGTATTCGAAACTTACGCGGCGCTGGCCGCTGAAATCGTATTGTCCGATCAGCCCGATCACCTCCCGGATGTCCCAGGCCTTCTGCACGGGCATGAGGGAGAGGCGTTCCTCCGGGAAAGGGTTGTGCAGGCTGACCGCCAGGTGGCAGCGCTGCCCGTCAAGGAAGCGCTTCAGTACCGGCAGCACGCCGATCGTGCTGACGGTGACGCGCTTGGGACTCCAGGCGAAGCCCCATGGCGCCGTGATGACGTCGATGGCCCGGCTGACGGCGTCGTAGTTGTCCAGCGGCTCGCCCATGCCCATGAACACGGCGTTGGTGAGCCCCTGCGCTTCGTCGATGCTCAGGAACTGGTTCAGGATGTCCGCGGCGTCCAGCTGGCCGTGGAAGCCGTGCCGGCCCGTCATGCAGAACTTGCAGCCCATCCGGCACCCCGCCTGCGAGCTGACGCAGAGGGTCTTGCGGTCCTCTTCCGGGATCATCACCGCTTCGATGAACTCCCTGTCCTCTGCCGTGCCCGCTTCCTCCCCGTCAGTCGGCCTGTCCCCTTTTATCGGGTGGACTTCGAAGAGGTATTTTTTGGTCCCGTCTGTCGAGACGGCGGAGCCGGCGGGTGCGCTGATGCCGAGATCGTATTTCGCGGCGAGCGCCTCCCGGGCGGCCTTCGAGATGTTGACCATCCGGTCCCAGCCGGTGGCGCGTTTGGCGTACAGCCAGTCCGCGAGCTGCGCCCCCACGAAGGGCTTCAGACCGCAGTCCGCCGCGGCCTGTTTCAACTCCTGGAGCGTCATCCCGAGCAACTTTTCTTTCATATTTGCAAAAATACGAAAAAACTGGTAAAGGTTGGTTGTTTTTGTAAATTGCTGATTATAATACGATTACTATTTTACTCGAGGGATTTTTCCCGCAAGTAAAACCATATCATATTGACAACCAAGGCATTGCGAAAACGGCGCGGAACGGGAGGGGGACGCCCGTTTCCCATCCAGCGGGGGCGGTGCACATCACACTGAACCGAGCATCCAATCGTGGAGCGCAAACCATTGATTTTTAATTAATTATACAAAAACCTCACTGCCAGAATAGGGTGAGGTGTTTGGCTATGTGATTGCAAATCAGGGTGTTCCACTCCACGACTGCCAGAACTGGGGGCTGGGTTGGCGTTGGGCGCGACCGGAGCTGGGGCGGGTGTTGGGAATAAAAACTTTTTTGCTTAATTTTGTTCTCCTTAGTGAACCCAAACAGGAGAGAGGAACTATCAAAAACTTTTAATCTCTTAAAGACAACCTATTATGGCGAAAGAAGAAGAAAAGACCGTGGATGTGAATGCGGCGAAACTCAAGGCCCTGCAGGCCACGATCGACAAGATCGAGAAGGATTATGGCAAAGGCACGATCATGAAGCTCGGCGAGCAGCCCGAGTGGGACGTGCAGGTCATCCCGAGCGGCTCCGTGGCGCTGGACCATGCCCTGGGCGTGGGCGGCTATCCGCGCGGCCGTATCATCGAGATCTACGGACCGGAATCCAGCGGCAAGACCACCCTCGCGATCCATGCGATCGCCGAGGCGCAGAAACTGGGCGGCATCGCGGCCATGATCGACGCGGAGCACGCCTTTGACCGGACCTATGCCAAGGCCCTCGGCGTCAACCTCGACGCACTCCTCATCTCCCAGCCGGACAACGGCGAACAGGCCCTCGAGATCGCGGACAACCTGATCCGCAGCGGCGCCATCGACATCGTCGTGATCGACTCCGTCGCGGCCCTCACCCCGAAGGCCGAGATCGAGGGCGAGATGGGCGACAACAAGGTCGGCCTCCAGGCCCGCCTGATGTCGCAGGCCCTCCGCAAGCTCACGGCCAACATTTCCAAGACCAACACCTGCTGCATCTTCATCAACCAGCTCCGCGAGAAGATCGGCATCATGTTCGGCAACCCCGAGACCACCACCGGCGGCAACGCCCTCAAGTTCTACGCTTCCGTCCGTCTGGACGTGCGCCGCACGACTCAGATCAAGGACGGCGACGAGGCCCTCGGCAACCGCACCCGCGTCAAGGTCGTCAAGAACAAGATGGCCCCGCCGTTCAAGAAGGCGGAGTTCGACATCGTCTTCGGCGAAGGCATCAGCCACGCCGCGGAGATCGCCGACCTGGCGGTCGAATTCGACATCATCCACAAGAGCGGCAGCTGGTTCAGCTACCAGGGCGAGAAGCTCGCCCAGGGCCAGGCCGCCATGAAGCAGCTCCTCAAGGACAACGTCGAGCTCTGCGAAGAGATCGAGGCCCAGGTCCGCGAGGCCCTCAAAGCAGTGAAAGACTGATGAGCAAGAAGATCATCCTCACGGGCGACCGCCCCACGGGCCGCCTCCATATCGGCCACTACGTGGGCTCGCTGCGCCGCCGCGTGGAGCTGCAGGACAGCGGCGCGTTCGACGAGATATACATCATGATCGCCGACGCGCAGGCCCTCACCGACAACGCAGACAATCCCGAGAAGGTCCGCCAGAACATCATCGAGGTGGCCCTGGACTATCTCTCCGCGGGGATCGATCCCGCAAAGACCCACATCCTGATCCAGAGCCAGGTGGCCGAGCTCACCGAGCTCACCTTCTACTACATGAACCTGGTCACGGTCCAGCGCCTGCAGCGCAACCCGACGGTGAAGCAGGAGATGCTCATGCGCGGGTTCAACGATTCGGACGCGAACGACAACAAGGCCGGCACGCCGGTCGGCTTCTTCTGCTACCCGATCAGCCAGGCCGCCGACATCACCGCCTTCCAGGCCACGACGGTGCCGGTGGGTGAGGACCAGGAGCCGATGCTGGAGCAGACGCGCGAGATCGTGCGGAAGTTCAATGCGACCTACGGCCCGGCGCTGACCGAGCCGGAGATCCTCCTGCCGGACAACGCCGCCTGCCTGCGCCTGCCCGGCACGGACGGCAAGGCCAAGATGAGCAAGTCGCTGGGCAACTGCATCTACCTCTCCGACAGCGCGGAAGAGGTCAAGGCCAAGGTGAAGGGCATGTTCACCGACCCGGGACACCTCCAGGTGAGCGACCCCGGCAAGGTGGAGGGCAATCCGGTGTTCACCTACCTGGACGCCTTTTGCAAGCCCGGGCATTTCGAGCGCTTCGGCGAATGCTTCCACGGCCGTAAGTCCAGCTTCGATTTCAAGAGCCTGGACGAGGTCAAGGCGCAGTACCGCGCCGGCGGGCTCGGCGACGTGATGATCAAGAACTTCCTCACGGAAGTGCTCAACGACACGCTTGAGCCGATGCGCGTGCGCCGCAAGGCGCTGGAGCAGGATCTGCCTTATGTGTATGAGGTCCTGCGGCAGGGCACCGAAGCCGCCCGCGCCAAGGCCGCGCAGACCCTTGCGGGCGTGAAGGCCGCGATGCGGATCAACTACTTCGACCCCGGCGTGCTCGAGGCGCTGATCGCGGAGCAGGCGGCGAAATTCGCCGACAAATAACCCGCTATACGCGGCAGACGTCAGAAAAGAAGGTCCGGCAAGCGGAAAGCTGCCGGACCTTCTTTTCTGATTCGCGGGACTATGCGATCTGCGGACGTCCGTCCTTTTTCGGCTTCTCCCGGTTGAGGAAGCGCTCGGATATCTTGTCTTCCTGGAGCTCTTCCCACTGGCGGCGGTTGCGCCAGATGTCGATGGCCGTGAAGATGGCCGCGCGCATGGAGCGCGGGTCGGCCTGGTCGCGGCCGGCCATCTCGAAAGCCGTGCCGTGGTCCGGCGAAGTGCGGATGATGGGCAGGCCGGCGGTGAAGTTGACGCCGTCCTCGAAGGAGAGGGCCTTGAACGGGGCGAGCCCCTGGTCGTGGTACATCGCCAGCGTGGCGTCGAAGTCTTCGAAATGATTCAGCCCGAAGAAGCCGTCCGGGGAGAAGGGCCCGAAGGCGAGGATGCCTTCGTCGGTGGCCTTCTTGATGGCCGGGATGATGATGTCCTGCTCCTCGGTGCCGAGCAGCCCTCCGTCGCCGCTGTGGGGGTTGAGGCTGAGCACGGCGATGCGCGGCTGGTCCACGACGAAGTCCTCTTTCAGAGACTTGTTGATCAGGCGCAGCTTGCTGAGGATGCGCTCTTCGGTGATCTGGGCGGCGACTTCCTTGAGGGGAATGTGGCCCGTGACGACGGCCAGGCGCAGGCGGTGGCTGACCATGAACATCAGCGAATCCGGGGCGCCGAAGACGTTCTGGATGTATTCGGTGTGGCCGGGAAAGCCGAAACCTTCGACGGCCATGGCTTTCTTGTTGATGGGGCCCGTGACGAGCACGTCGATCAGGCCCTCCTTGAGCTCGCGCACGGCGGTCTCCAGCGCCTTGATGGCGGCGCCTGCCGACTCGGCCGTGGCCTGGCCCGGCTCGGCGTAGGCGCTGTCCGGCAGGCAGCCCACGATGTTGATGCGCCGGGGGTGCGCTTCGGCGGCGGAGGCGATGGCGTTGGTGTCCATCTGTTCCACCTCGGGGATGGTCTTGCGGTAGAAGCCGAAGAGTTTGGAGGAGCCGTATATGACGGGGGTGAACTGCTCGAGGATGCGCGGGTCCGCCAGGGCCTTGATGATGACTTCGTAGCCGATGCCGTTGGAGTCGCCCTGGGTGATGCCGACGATGATTTTTCCGTTTTGCATATCTGGTTTATAGTAATGTTTCCGTTGAGGCTATGTAGCCTTCGTCTTCCGGCAGGCCGGGATGGGAGTACGCCTCGACGGCGAGGCGGTCGCAGCGTTCGTTTTCCGGGTGGCCGGCGTGGCCCTTGATCCAGGTGAAATCCAGCCGGAAGCGGGGCGCCAGCGCGTCGAAACGCGCCCAAAGGTCGTGGTTCTTCTTGCGTTTCCAGCCCTCGGTGAGCGTGCGGACGACGTAGGTGGAGTCGCTGAAAACGTGCACTTCGGCGCCTTCCCATCGGATGGCTTCGAGACCCTCGATCACCGCCAGGAGCTCCATCCGGTTGTTGGTGGTGCGGGCGTAGCCGCCGGAAAGCTCCTTACGTGCCTCGCCGCAGCACAGCACCGCGCCCCAGCCACCGGGGCCGGGGTTGCCGCTGGCCGCACCGTCGGTGTAGAGGTATATGGGGGGCCTCGTTGTCATTGTTTGCAAAATTAGTTATTTTTGTGGACTAATCGAATACTTAACGCATATGAATTTCGAAAGGACCCTGATCATCACCGGCGGCGCCGGTTTCATCGGAAGCCACGTGGTGCGCCTGTTCGTGAACAAGTATCCGGACTACAGGATCATCAACCTGGACAAGCTCACGTATGCCGGCAACCTTGCGAATCTCAAGGACATCGAGGACAAGCCGAATTACCGCTTCGTCAAGATGGACATCTGCGACTTCGACGGCGTTCTCAAGCTCATGCAGGAGGAGCACGTCGACGGCATCATCCACCTGGCCGCGGAGTCCCATGTGGACCGCAGCATCAAGGATCCGTTCACCTTCGCACAGACCAACGTGATGGGCACCCTCAGCCTCCTCCAGGCCGCCAAGGCCTGCTGGGACGGGGATTACGAGGGCAAGCGCTTCTACCATATCAGCACCGACGAGGTGTATGGCGCGCTGGAGATGACGCATCCGGAGGGGATCGCGCCGCCGTTCTCGACCCGGGCTTCCAGCGGGGTGCACCACCTGGCGTACGGCGAGCGCTTCTTTACGGAGGACCTGAAATACCAGCCGCACAGTCCGTACAGTGCGGCGAAGGCGAGCAGCGACCACTTCGTGCGGGCGTTCCACGACACGTTCGGGCTGCCGACGGTCGTGACCAACTGTTCCAACAACTACGGTCCCTATCAGTTCCCGGAGAAACTGATCCCGCTCTTCATCAACAACATCCGCCACCGCAAGCCGCTGCCGGTCTATGGGAAGGGCGAGAACGTGCGCGACTGGCTGTACGTGGAGGACCACGCGCGGGCCATCGACCTCATCTTCCACAAGGGGAAGACGGGCGAGACGTACAACATCGGCGGCTTCAACGAGTGGAAGAACATCGACATCGTGAAGGTCCTGATCCGGACCACCGACCGGCTGCTGGGCCGCAAGGAGGGGGAGGACATGGACCTCATCACCTACGTGACCGACCGCGCGGGGCACGACCTGCGCTACGCCATCGACTCCACAAAGCTGCAGAAGGAGCTGGGCTGGGAGCCGAGCCTGCAGTTCGAGGAGGGCATCGAGAAGACGGTGCGCTGGTACCTCGACAACCAGGAATGGCTGGACAATGTGACCTCCGGCGACTATCAGAAGTATTACGAACAGATGTACGCCGGCCGATGAGACGCCTGCTGCCCGTCCTCCTGCTGACCGCCCTGCTGACGGGTCCTGCAGCCCGCGCGCAGATGGCGGTGCGGGTGGATACGGCTGCGGTGCGGGTGCCGGTGTTCCGTGCCAGCCAGCTGATCGCCCCCGGCGCCCTGATGGGCGCGGGCGCACTGGTCCACTGGCTGGGGCACGACGCTATCGACGTCCCGGTGCGGAATGCGATGCAGGGCTGGCGCGGGGACGGCCCGCAGCTCCGCTTCGACGATTATGTCCAGTACCTGCCCCTGACGATGAATCTGGGGCTGGGGCTGACCGGAGTGCCGGCGAAGCATCGGTCCTCGGACCGCCTGATCGAGACGGGCATGTCCTTCGCCCTGCTGACCGTGTCGTCGAAGATCCTCAAGGAACTGATCCCGTCGCAGCGGCCGAACGGGGGTGATTTCCATTCCTTCCCGTCGGGCCACACCGGTACGGCGTTCACGGGCGCGGAGCTCGCCCGGATGGAATATGGTTGGGGCTGGGGTGCCGGCGCCTATGCCGTGGCGACGACCGTCGCCGTGATGCGCAGCTACAACAACCGCCACTGGCTGAGCGACCTGTTCGCCGGAGCGGGCCTCGGAATCCTTTGCGCGCACGCCGGCGAATGGCTGCTGGAGCCGGTGAAGGACTTCGCCGATCCTTCCGGACCTTCGGGCTTCCGGCCCCGGGAGCTGATCGCCCCCGGCGCGCTGTTCGCCGTGGGCATGGGCATCCGTTATCTGGGCCACAATGCCATCAATGTCCCCGTGCGGGAGGCGGGCGTGCGCCTGCATGCGGAGAACGGGACGCTGCCCCACTATGAGCTGCTGCGTTATCTCCCGCTGCTGCCGCCGGTGATGGACCTCGGGCTGGGGCTTACGGGGGTGCGTGCGGAGCATGATTTCCTGGACCGTGCGATCGAGGCGGGCCTCGCGTATTCTTTCGTGTCCGGGAGCGCCCTGGTGATGAAGAAAGTGATCAATGCGCCGCGTCCGGACGGCACCAACGACGAATCCTTCCCTTCGGGCCACACCTGCTTCTCCTTCACGGGAGCGGAACTGGTGCGCATGGAGTATGGCTGGGGCTGGGGCGCCGGGGCCTATGCCGTTTCGACGGCGGTGGCCGCGATGCGCTGGTACAACGACCGCCACTGGCTGAGCGACCTGTTTGCCGGGGCGGGTCTCGGCATCCTCAGCGCGCATGTCGGCCGCTGGCTGCTGGAACCGGCCCGGAAGGCGCTGGGACTGGCTCCGGGGTCCGGCATGGCCGGCATCCAGGCGAGTCTCACGCCCTATATGGATCCGGTCAGCGGAACGCTCTGTCCGCAGCTGGCTATTGTTTTTTAAGTAGTTTGACCGTATTTTTGTAATTCCTAAGGTTGAACCCTATGATTCTGGATAAATACAGCTCGCAATTCCTGAGCAAAGGAAATGTCTTCCTGATGGACCTGGCCATCTCGATCATCATCTCGATCGCGGTGGCGGTCCTGGCCTTCCTGTTCGAGGTGGAAGCCGTGTCCGTGCGGATGTTCGACTATTGCTGGGGGCTCTCTGCCGGGCTGGGCTCCGGGGTGATGTTCCTGTTGCTGAAGACGCACACGATCATCATCCGGCATTTCTCCTTCAAGGATACGCTCCTGTTCGGGCTTGCCGCGTTCGGCAAGGTGCTCGTGATGACCCTGGCTCTGCTGGTGTGCGGCCTGATGTCGCCCGTCGTGATCCCGATGCTGATCATCGATGCGATGCTCACGGTCCTGGCGCTGTGTACCGTCCGGCTGATCATGATCTTCGTGTATGACTCCTACAAATCCAGGATACGGGATCTGGAGAAGCGCTCCCGCGTGCTGGTGTACGGCACCAACGACAAGGCGGTGGCGACGGCCACGCGCCTGCGCGGCTCCAAGCGTTACGAGGTCGTCGGCCTGATCTCCAAGGACACCCAGATCGTGCATACGCTGATCGCCGACCAGCGGGTCTATCATTTCGAGAACAGGGATGGCTTCGAGGAGGAGGTGAACAATCTGTCGCTGCGCGGGGTGATCTTCACCGCGGAGCGGGATGTGAACGAAGAGCAGGACCGGCTGGTGCGCTATTGCTCGGAGGCCGGCCTGAAGGTGCTGATCGCGCCGGCCGTGGACGAGCTGTCCAGCACGGGCAAGCTCGTGATCCGCAAGATCAAGATCGAGGACCTGCTGGGCCGCGAGGAGATCAAGATCTCGCTGGACGCCATCAAGGAGAATTTCAAGGACAAGGTGGTCCTGGTAACGGGCTGCGCCGGCTCCATCGGCTCCGAACTGTGCCGCCAGCTGGCGGGCTTCGGCATCCGCAAGCTGGTGCTCTTCGACAATGCCGAGACGCCCATGCACAACCTCCGCCTGGAGCTGGAGGAGCGTTTCCCGTCGCTGAGCTTCATACCGATCATCGGCGACGTGCGCCTGATCTCGCGCCTGGACTATGCCTTCCGGACCTACCGTCCGCAGGTGGTGTTCCATGCCGCGGCCTATAAGCACGTGCCGCTGATGGAGGAGAATCCCTGCGAGGCCGTGCTGGTCAATGTCGTCGGTTCACGCAACGTGGCCGACAAGTGCATCGAATACGGTGTGGAGAAGATGGTGATGATCTCCACCGACAAGGCCGTCAATCCCACCAACATCATGGGCTGCAGCAAGCGCCTGGCGGAGATCTATGTCCAGAGCCTCGGCAAGGCCATCGCTGCCGGCGAACTGGCTGGCAAGACACAGTTCGTGACCACCCGTTTCGGCAATGTGCTGGGGTCCAACGGTTCCGTGATCCCGCGTTTCCGCGCCCAGATCGAGCGGGGCGGTCCCGTCACGGTCACGGATCCCAACATCACCCGCTACTTCATGACCATCCCCGAGGCCTGCCGGCTCGTGATGGAGGCGGCGACGCTTCCGACGGAGAACCGGATCTGCGTGTTCGACATGGGCCAGCCCGTCAAGATCGACACCCTGGCGCGCCGGATGATCGAACTGGCCGGCCTGATCCCGGACCAGGATATCGAGATCGTCTATACCGGGCTGCGTCCCGGCGAAAAGCTCTACGAGGAGGTGCTCTCCAAGAAGGAGAACACCGACGAGACTTCCCACGACCGCATCCGCATCGCCCGCGTGCGGGAATATGCCTACGCCGATGCCGTCAAGGCGGTGGAGGATCTGGCCGTGCTGGGCCGCGAGGTCCGTATTCCGGAGATGGTGAAGCTCATGAAGGCGGTCGTGCCGGAGTACATCTCCAACAATTCCCGTTTCGAGGAGTTCGATAAATAGATTTATCTTTTGGCGGGTTTCTTCCCGTCGTACAGAAAAGCGAGGGCCTGGCCGAGGATCCATTCCCGGTCGCCCGCCCGCAGGACCGTCTCGACCGGTACGCCGATCGAGACGGTCCTGTATTGGTCGGCCTGGTTGCAGACCGCGGCGGCGTACAGTTCGCCCGGATAGCGGAGCCAGGTCCTGGCGCCCTTGCCGCTGGGCTTGAGGGCGTCCGCGCATTCGACGCTGTAGATGTCGGGGTTCAACGTGTGGCTGAAGGGCATGTCGGCGATCCGCCCGGTGTTGGTGCCGAAGGGGTTGGCCAGCGTGCAGCCGAGTACGTCGGCGATGAACGCGGCCGCCGCGCTGCCTTCCGGCGCGTCGGAAGCGATGTTGGCGCCGCTGACGAGCAGGCCTCCGCCGTGGCCGACGTGCCGCTGCAGGGCCGCGAGAAGCGGTTCCGTGTACACGCTGAAGCGGTCCGGCCGTTCGCCGCGCCCGGTCGGGGTGCGGCCCTGTTTGCCGCAGATGAGGTCCACGGCGGCGTATTCTTCGGCCGCTTCGCAGAAGGCGTCGCGGGACATCGAGCAGAAGGGGTAGCCGAGGCGGAGCAGGGCGGCGCCGTGGCGGTAGGGATAGTCGAAGGTGTTGCCGGCGATGATCTCGCCGGCGCGGTCGTCGTAGGAGGCGCCGAAGCCCGGATAGTCGTCGTCCACGTAGAGGGCCGAGCGGCGGAATTCATAGTTCTCCCCGGTGTAGCCGATCTCGCTCAGATAAGGCACGCCCGTGTCCAAGCGGCTCTCGAAGCCGGCGAAGCCGGGGCTCTCCACCCATGCGGGGGCGCTGATGCGGTCGAAGTTGTTGACAATGAGCACGGGAGCGCGGTTTCGGAGTCCGAGCGGGACGCCTGCGGAGAGGATCTCGGAGGGGAAGCTTTTGCCGCCTTCGTTGAAGGCGACGACCTGGAAGCTGTAGATGTGGCCGGGCTCGATGCTGCGCGAGAAACGGGGCTCCGCGGTCTCCACGCCGTCGTCGAAGGCGCCGTCGTCGATGCGTGTATAGACGATGTAGCCGTCGGTCGTGGCGGTGGGTTCTTTCGGATCCGGGGTGGGCTTCCAGCTGAGCGACACGCGGTCCTGCCCGTCGAGGCGGGCGGCGAAGGCCTGCGGCGCGAGCGGCTGGACGACGTAGGGACTGTGGTAGAACTCGCTCAGCGTCTTGAGGATGCCTTTATAGACGGCCCGGCTTACCGTGAAACGGAAGGCCGGGTCGAGGCCGTATTTCATGTCGGCGAAATTCTGGTGGCTGAGCAGCTCCAGGATCATCGCCGGGACGCCGGCGGTGCGCGGTTCGCTGTAGCTGCGGTCCATCAGGCCCCGTCGCGACCACTGGGAGTCGAAATCTTCGCGCAGGTCCTGGACGATCTGGCTCTGGACGTAGTCGCAGAGTACGCGGCTGACCACGCGGCTGCGCCCGTCCTCGAAGGTCCGCTCGCCGTCGTTGTTCAGGGTATAGATGGCGAGCGTGCCGACGGTGCTGTCGCTGGGCGTCACCCCGGCGTCGGTGTGGAAAGCGAGGGCGAGGTCGATCGGGATGTCCTTCTCTTCCTTCATCATCACGGTCCAGGCGCCGCGGGAGGCGTAGTCGCAGATGTAGTCCGTCTCCCAGGCGCGGGTCACGGAGGTGTCCGCGCCGGCCCATTGCATCCAGTAGTGGGCGCCTTCGGCGGAAGCGGGCATGCCGGAGGTGCGCCCGCCGCGGGCGAGTTTGCCCATGCCGCCGCCGACCTTGAGCGCGTCGGCGGTCACGACCTCGCCTTCCGGTCCCCGGTTGTCGAGGGTCACGGAGCCGGCCGAGCCTTCGGCGAATTCAAAGGTGCCGAGGTAGATCCAGGTCCCGCCGCCGCGGCGCTGGTTGACGGTGAATTCCGTCTGTCCGCCCAGGTGGCGGACCGTGTAGTGCGCCGTCTGGCAGCTGTTGGGCAGGCTCTTGTAGGAGATGTACACGGCGTAGGAGCCGCGCCGGGCGATCTGCGGGGTCCAGCTGACCGAGGCGTCCGGCTCGTCGCCGGCGCAGGGGGCCTGCCGCGCCGTGCCCGCGCGCCAGGGGAAGTCGTCGAAGGTATAGACCGCGAGCGTGTCCGCAAAGCCTTCGCCGGCGGAGCTCCATCCGCCCGACTCGCTGTAGAAGCCCTGCTGGCGCATGAGCGCCTCGCGCGGGCCCTTGAAGGCGGGGTCGTTGTCGGTGATGACCTCCAGGCGCTGCGTGTCCCGTTCGCGCGGGGTCATCACGTAGGCGCCGGCGTTCTCCAGCATGGGGATCAGGAAGGGCAGCACGAAGGTCTGCGTGAACATGTCTTCCACCGTGCGGTGGATGCGGGCGCGCTGCCAGGTCCAGTCGTCCGCCTCTTCCTTGTAGTAGCGTCCGTGGCTCTGCCACAGGACGATGTAGCGGTCGTCCAGGCCCTTGGGATAGCGCCTCGCGCCCAGCCGCGTGATGAAGCGGGGCTGGTTGCGGCGGGGGTCCTCCACGCTGAACGGGTAGCGGTAGGGCTTGCCGTCGGAGGTCAGCCGGGGCGTGACCAGCTCGTCGAGCTCGTAGCCGTTGGTCCGGATCCTGCCCGGAGTGAAGCCCTGGAAGCTCCATTCCCCCCTGAGCTGCTCGCGGAACCACTGCACGTCGTCGTCGTGCCAGGGGAAGTAGGACAGGTTGGCGTTGAAGGTGAGGTCGAGCTCGCTGCCGTTGCGGCGGATCCTCGACACCGACAGGCGGAAGTCCACGGTGGTGCGGCGCTTGAGCCGGGCGGCGAGGGTATCGCACAGCGGACGGAAATCGCGCGTGCGCGGAACGGTCTGGCCGGCGGCCGGCAGGACGAGCATCAGGCTCAGCAGGAGGGCGGGGAGGCGTCGGAGGGTCATGGTTTCTTTTTCATCTTGGAGACATCGTACACGAAGACCAGCAGGCCGGAGATCGCGATGGCGAGGAGGTCTGCGCCGAAGTCGTCGATGTCCTGGCCGCGGTAGGGGAGCAGGCCCTGGACGAGTTCGGTGAGGCCGGCGAAGATGCCGCCGAAGGCGCAGATGCACAGCAGGGCCGCAAGGGCCTGCCAGGGCGTCTGCGTAAGCTTGTCATAAGCGAAGAAGGCAAGGATGGGGAAGGGGAAGAACATGCAGAAATGCACGATCTTGTCCATCGGGATGCCGAGGAAACTCTTGGGTACATCCGGCAGCTTGTGGAAGTTGGCGAAGCACAGGTAGGCCACGGCCAGGACGTACAGCAGCATGGCGAGCTTGAAGAGCAGGGATCGGGTGCGGTTGGGAGTCATCTACAGGGCCTGCATGTCGTGGAGCTTGCGGTAATAGCCGCCGAGGGCGATCAGTTCGTCGTGGCGGCCGCGCTCCACGATGCGGCCGTCGTCCAGGACGATGATCTCGTCGGCGTTCTTGATGGTGCTGAGCCGGTGGGCGATGGCGATGGTCGTGCGTCCGCTCATGAGCTCGTCCAGCGCCAGCTGGACACTGCGTTCGGATTCCGTGTCCAGCGAGGCGGTGGCCTCGTCCAGGATGAGGATCGGAGGGTTCTTGAGGATGGCGCGGGCGATGCTGATCCGCTGGCGCTGGCCGCCGGAGAGCTTGACGCCGCGGTCGCCGATGCCGGTCTGGTAGCCGTCTTCCTTGTCCAGGATGAATTCGTGGGCGCCGGCGATGCGTGCGGCGTTCTCGACTTCTTCCTGGGTGGCGTCCTGCTTGCCGAAGGCGATGTTGCCGAAGAGGGTGTCGTTGAACAGGATCGGGTCCTGGTTGACATTGCCCATCAGGGCGCGCAGGTCCTGCACGCGGACGTCGCGGATGTCCACCCCGTCGATGGTGATGCGGCCTTCCGAGGGGTCGTAGAAGCGGGGGAGCAGGTCCACGAGGGTGGACTTGCCGGCGCCGCTTGCGCCGACGATGGCGACGGTCTTGCCCCGCGGGATCTCCAGGTCGATGCCGCGAAGTACCTCGCGGCCGTCTTCGTAGCGGAAATGCACGCCCTCGAAGCGGATGCATTCGCGGAAGCCGTCCAGCGCCTTGGGGGCCGGGCTTTCGAGGAGGGTGTTCTGCGCCTGGAGGATCGCGTCGATGCGCTCCATCGAGGCGAGTCCCTTGGGGATGCCGTAGGCGGCCTTGGAGAGGTCCTTGATCGGCTGGATGATGCTGTAGAGGATGGCCATGTAGGCCATGAAGGCGGGCGCGTCGATGACGGCCCGTTCGCCCAGGATGAGCGTGCCGCCGAACCACAGCACGATGGCGATCATCGCCGTGCCGAGCAGCTCGCTGACCGGGTGGGCGCTCGCCTGGCGGATGGCGACCCGGTTGCTCTTGCGGCGCATTGCGTCCGTGACTTGCTCGAAGCGGTCCTGCATGCGCCGTTCGGCCCGGAAGGCCTTGATGATGCGCAGTCCGCCGAGGGTCTCGTCGACTTGGCTCATCGTGTCGCTCCAGTAGCGCTGCGCCTCGGCGGAACGGGCTTTCAGCCGGCGTCCGACAGCGCTGATAATCAGGATCATCAGCGGGGCGAAGACGATGACGAACAGGGTGAGCTGCCAGGACATGCGGAAGAGCACGAACAGGTAGATGAGGATGAGGATCGGGTTCTTGATCAGCATCTCGATGGTGCTGGTGATGGAGGTCTCGACCTCGTTGACATCGCCGCTGATGCGGGCGATGATGTCGCCTTTGCGCTCCTGGCTGAAGAAAGCCAGCGGGAGGGACAGGATCTTGCGGTAGAGCTCCATGCGCAGGTCTTTCACCACCCCGGTGCGGATGGGCACCATCACGGCGGCGGCGCCGAAGTGGCAGGCCACCTTGACCATCACGATGCCGATGAAGAAGAGGCAGAGCATCAGCAGGACCCGGCTATGGCCGTATTGGGCGATGTATTGCGATACGTAGTAGTAGGCGTTGGACGTGATCTCGCTGAAGGGCATGCCGAGGTGCCAGGGGGTGAACGCGTATTGCGTCTCTTCGACGTTGAAGAGGATCTTCAGGATGGGGATCAGCAGCGAGAAGGAGAAAACGTTGAAAACCGCCGACAGGATGTTCATGACCACCGACCCGCCTACGTAGCCTTTATAGGGCGCGACATAGCGCTTGACTATCTGCCAGAATGCTTTCATACTATCCCACAAATATAGCAATAATCGCCGGACAAGCAAGACCGTTTGTCCTCGGCTAGCTTCATTGCCGTCAGCCGATCCCCGCACCCCGGCCACGGTTCCCGCCCGGCAGACAGGCAGCTGCCTCTGCAAAACTTCGCTTCGCTCATCCCTCCCACGCCTGTCGGCGCGGGCCCCTCCCGTTCACGGGGCCGCGGGCGGCCACGGTTCCCGCCC